>NZ_JBHNZK010000019.1:0-78408 GCF_042464845.1 Pedobacter sp. BG31 | reverse complement strand
TTTCGTCTTTCCGCAACAAGGACCTAAGTTCTTCTGACGTGTAGTTCTTTATTGTTAATGCGTTCTTGCTCATGTAAGCAAGTTACATTTTTTTATTTATTTGTAAAAATATATTAGACTTTATATATGTATAGTTCATCGATTGGAATGCAATGGAACGGAGAAATTTAATTGATAAATTTTCCGCTGCCGTCAAAATCTCGAATTGTGAAATGAAAGTAACCGAAGCATTGCCTTAATCCAGCCTCTCCTCTATCACGATCGGTAATCGGTTACTTCAGTCCAAAGATCTTGAAACGAGTTCAGGATGACGATTCCAGGGGAAATTACCGTGCTGTTGGATTTTACTATCCGACAGTTAAACTCGAATTTTCTGAGCGTCAGATGGCGGCATCTGATACCACAAATATTTTAGTCTAAAGATCCTGAAACAAGTTCAGGATTGACGACAGTTGGGATCCTACAGCACCGACGTACTTTCGACCGCAGTGCCTGCTGCATGCACAGACAGCCGTTTCGATGCGTTTCAGTCGAAATGACAATCCATCTGTACTTGTCTCATTATATTTTTTTGTTTTTCTAAACCTGACTTCACGGTATAGCCAGGTTGTACATCACTAAATCTGTGGTGACCTGTATACATCTGTGGTTAAACAGTAGATTTATCGTTTGGAACAGAAATAAAAAATGGGTTTTAAACAGAAACTACCGTATCATGCACCACTACCCTGTACCAGTTTTTAGAAAATTTTTCTACCGCATCTAAATGTATTTTATCCTCCTGGTAGGCATTATGATCTGCAATGTTCGCAAAGGTAATGGTAAGTGAATAAGTAAAAGAGTTATCTGTAACCGGACGTACAGGTGTATTGGCCGCCAGCCCATAACTTAATGTTTTAATGTATTTAATTGGCTTTAAGCTTTCGAAAAAATTAGCAAAATCAGCAATTTCATTTTTGGTTAATTGTGGTTTTAACCAAAACATCACAAAATGCTGAATCTGACCTTTATCTGCAGTAGTATGATCTGTCATAACGAATTTTATTTTTTGCAATATAGAAATGATTTTTTGGTGTACAAAAAAAGCGTTACGATTTTGAATCGCAACGCTTCAGATATGATTGAAACCTTCTTAGTTTTGTACTCGTCCGGATTTTTTATCTTCACCTCTACCGATCAGGTAACCACCGCCAGCACCAACCAAACCACCAATAATAGCACCTCTTCCTTTTTTCTTATCAATTAAAGCACCACCAACTGCACCAGCAGCACCTCCAATTACAGCGCCCTTAGCCGCATCACTCCAGCCTTTTTTCTTTGCAGTTGGCTGTGTACCGCCATAAGCACTGGTTGAGCTTCCGCCAGAACTGGCATATGATCTTCTGGCGCTGGTACTTGATCTTCTTGCAGCTGCCAATTCCGCCTGGTGTTGGGCTTCTTTCTCTTTTTCTACCCTGGCCACTTCAGCTTTTTTAAAGCTGTCCAGGCGTAAGCTATCTTTTACGGCTTTAATGGCTAATTGTTTTTCTGCTTCCTGCTGTTTCAATGCAGCTTCTTCTTTTGCTTTGTTATTACAAGCAAACATAACAGAACTTAATGCGATTACTACCAATATCCTTTTCATAATTTTTAATTTTAGCATGACGCTCGTTTAGCTACCTAACCTCACTAAAATGAGTTTCATTTGTGATATATGATTTAGTTAATTATCACTACTAAAGAAAAAATGATGCCAAAATGTTTTGCAAATCAAAAAATTAGTCAACCAGATCGACATACCAGAAGCCTGAAAGTGCAGGTTTGGCACAAGAATCATCATCCTCTGACGTAGTTTTTGCAGGTGAATTGTATGTCCTGAATACCTGTTCACCAACTGAAAAATCAACTTTTGCTTTAAAGATTGGGCCCTCAAAGGCAAAAGTATGGAACTCGCCGTTTTCCCCACAGGGATCAATTTCTGGCGGGAGCTGATCAATTAAGTCTTCAGTAATTATTTTCCCACATAGGTCTTTTAGATTATGCCGGGTACAGACAATGATGGTTTTATAGTTCAGATTGATAAATTCACTGATCAAAGCTCTGGTATCTTTATACCAAAGTGGAAATATGGCCTTCATGCCAATTTCAGACAGCCTGCTTTCCCGGTATTTACGCAGATCTTCGAGAAAAATATCTCCGAAAATAGCATATGAAATTCCTTCTGATTTAAATTTGTCCAGATGAATACGCATGGTATTGTCGTAAGTTTCCATATCCGGCATTTCACCCAAACGTATCTGATATAAAGGAATGCCAATACTTTCAGCCTGCTTAATGAGCAAATTTTCCCTTACTCCATGCATTGAAACTCGATTATATTGCGCTGTGACAGTGGTAACCAGATAACGGATTTCGAGCGTTGGATCTTGGAGAGCGTAATGTAATGCCAGCGTACTATCTTTACCACCACTCCAGTTAAAAATGCAGATTTTTTTATCCATTTTTTAAAATGCTTTTTAGCTGCTCCATTCCATTCACTGCATTTTGTTCAATGGTTATTACGTTTTGATAGCGCTTCACGTCCGGAGTTTTGGGATCGATGATATATTTTTTGACTTGACGCGGTACGAAATCGATAAGTCCGGCTGCAGGATAAACCGCCAATGAAGTACCGATCAGCACAAATAAATCAGCCTTCCCGCAAATTTTAGCTGCAACCTCAATCATCGGTACAACTTCACCAAACCACACTACATGGGGCCTCAGTTGTGACCCGAATTCACACAATTCGCCCATTTTTATTTCTGAACCTGTAACGGGATAGGTTAAATGAGGTTTAAGGTCGGACTGCGACCGGGTAATCACGCCATGGAGGTGAGTAACCTTGGTTGAACCCGCTCTTTCGTGCAGATCGTCGATATTCTGAGTAATGATTTCAACATCAAATTCGTTTTCGAGTTCGGCCAGCAACTGGTGCGCACGGTTGGGCTTTGCCGCTAAAACCTGCTTTCTTCTTTCGTTATAAAATTCCTGCACCAATTCCGGATTCCTTTCCCAGGCCTCGGGTGTGGCTACGTCATATATATTATAACCTTCCCATAAACCGTCGGCATCCCTAAAGGTTTTTAATCCACTTTCGGCACTGATTCCTGCGCCTGTTAACACGACTAACCTCATATAATGATTAAACAGATTGTGGCGATCGAACAAGTCGGGCGTAATTGATAAATTTATCTGCAATATTTTTATCAGCCTTAAAAATTTCAGGATGAAACATACAAGCTAGCGCCTCAATACCTTCAACCAAAGTACCAATACTTGGCTGAGTGAACATGTCAAAATCGGCAATGTAAACCTGGCTGTTTTTTACTGCACCCAGATTATTCCAATTTGGTTTTGAAGTAAGGAGTGGCATTTCTTCCAGGCTTCTTTTTTGGTCGAAACCACATGGTGCAATTACCAGAACCTCAGGATTGTATTTTAATATTTTTTCCCATGACGTAACAATAGAGTCTCCCGCAGGGTTCGAAAGCATATCAACACCACCAGCTGCAGCAATCTGAAAAGGAATCCAATGTCCGCAATTATAGATCGGTTCGATCCATTCCATCAGCATCACCCGTTTTAATGGTGATTTATTTGCACGTAGTCGATCCAGAATCTGATCGGTTCTCTGCTGTAAACCTGCCAGATAACTAAAAGCAACTTCTTCCTTTCCCAAAGCCCTGGCAATGGTAACCGCACATTCGAAAACATCCTGCAGATTATTTGGCGAAAGCGGAACCAGCGTTGGCTGCTTGGTCAGTTTCATTACAGCCGTTTCGGTACAAACCGTGTCGATGTTACAAACTTCGCAGATGTCCTGTGTAAAAATCACATCAGGTGCTATGCTTTCTAAAAGGGCATCGTCTACCCAATAAAGACTTTTCCCCTGCGCTTTGGATGCCGAAAAAATCCTGTCGATTTCTATACTGGAATAGTTTTTACCTTCCAAAATACACCTTACGATTTTCGGTTGTTCGGCCGCCTCTTTCGGGCATTCAAAGGTTACCCCATGCAGGTAATCCTGAAGGCCCATATCATAAATCATTTTCGTAGCAGCGGGTAAAAAGGAAACAACTTTCATTTAATGTAAGATGTAAAAGGTAAAATGTAATTAGCTATCTAAGATAAAAAAAATCCCCTTCTGAACTAAATCAAAAGAGGATTTCTGTTTATTTTTCGATTGGTTGCTGAGCTACCAAATCAATTACTATGACTTTTGCATTTGCAATTTTAATACCGGATATTTTGCTTTTAAGATCTCAAAAGCCCCGAAAAGTATAGCACCATAAATTACTGTTCCTTCTAAAAATCTGATTTCGAATGGAATAGCTTTTACCAGGCAGCTCCAGTAACCAGCTAAATCCTGAGTATATGCAGGATTGTTAATCCAAACACCTAAGTCGGTAACCAACCAGTGAATTAGCACAATGCTCAATGTTGAAGCCAATAAATTTACCACATTTATGTTCTTAAGCAGCATTCTGCCTATCAACACCATCAAAGCAAATGCAATGTATGTCCAGTACCAGCCTTCGTAAAGAAAACCGTTACTGTATTTACTAAAAATAGTGATTGACAAAATGAAATCGCTTAAAAACAAACTCAGTATAGGAAATGCGAAAGCTTTTAGGTGATCTTTAAAATAGGCGCCTCCAAACAAAGCCACCGCTCCGATTGATGAAAAATTGGCAAACTGTAATTCATCAGAGTTGAATGTTACCAGCAAACGGAAAGCCGTTATGGCAAGGATCATCAACAGCAATATTAAAGTGCGGGGATTAAATTTTAAATGAGCCATTTTATTTTGGTTATTATTTAAGGTGCAAAGGTAAATTTTATTAGTGTATATTAAAAATTACCCCTGTATTAAAGTTGAAACCTAAACTATTGTAACCAATAATCTCGTTGTAGTTTTTATTCAGGATATTTTTTGCATCGAAAAACAGTTTTACACGTTTTTTAGCCAATGCATATTCTGCATAGGCATTTAACAATTGATAAGCAGGTAGATTATCAACAGTATAAGTCGCAAAATTACCGTCAGTACGTTTACCGAAATAGCGGAAATTAGCGCTCACATATAAATTACGGGTAGCCTGTGCACCTGCCGTGATACCAAATGTATGCTTTGGCCTGCGGAAAAGATAGTCGGCAATGGCATTATCCACAAAGTTGAATTCATTACCTTCTACATAAGCATAATAACCGTTGATATTAAACACACTGAATTTAGCAGCCGGTTCAATCTCAAAGCCTTTTGTTTTCTGACTCACCTGGTTTATATATCCGTTAGGGTAAGCATAAATGATTGCATCTGTTAAATCACGTTTATAACCTGCCAGGCGCAAGCTGAACTGATCATCTGCAAAGCTAAGGTTAACTCCAGCTTCATAATTCTGCGATTTTTCTGGTTTTAAAGCCAGGTTAGCACCAAACTGACCAAAAAGCATGTTTAAGGTAGGTACTTTAAATGCTGTTGAAACCGTTCCGAATAGTTTTATTTCCTTGATGATATTGATGCTTGGGGTAACTGAATAAGTATAGTTTTCGCCATATTGTTCGTGTTTATTATAACGTCCGCCAACTTCCAGGTTAAATACACTTAAATCGTGTAAGAATAACGATCCATAAGCGGCAAAAATGTTGGTTTCGGGTTTATTCGCGGCTGATGATAATTTCATCACACGGTTATCTATACCCAACAATAAATCCAGTTTACTGCCCAATTTCTGGTTGTAGAATAAATCCAATAACGATGCCCTGCCTTCATTTAGGCTTGGATACTGGCTGTGCGCATCATTCCTGGTGCTTTCAAAGCTGTAGTTTAACGTTACTTTACCGGTAGCAAACTCATATTTAGCATTGGTACCTGTTGCAAAGTTTTTCAGAATAGAATAATTGTTCGCATCCGTAAAGGCACCACCATCGAACTGGTAATTGCCATAATAGTAACGTACAAATGGATTTATAGAAAAATGATTATCCAATTTGATTCCGAAGTTTGCATTCAAGGCGTCGGTTTTAAAACCATCTTTATCAAATACGGATGTATTTCCATTTGGATTAGCTGCTTCAGAAATTCCATCCGTTTTATGATGGGTATAGTTAATATTGTAAGAAAAGCCTTCCACGCCACCGTTTAACCCAATGGTTCCTTTATAGGTTTCATAACTACCTGTACTGGCTACACCATAAATGGTATTTCCTTTTGGGCCACCTTTTTTGGTAATGATATTGATTACCCCTGCAACAGCATCAGAACCATAAATGGTAGACTGACCGCCTCTTAAAATTTCAATGTGATCGATCTGATCAATAGAAATCAACCTTAAATCGAAAGCACCTCCATTTCCTGAAGGATCGTTCTGCACGATACCATCAATTAAAACTATTGAATAAGCACTTCCTGCACCCCTAAAAAAAATCGATTTGTTTAATCCTGGGTTGCTGCTTGCTCCCGCCACAATAATTCCGGCCTGTTCGCTAATCAGTTCCGGCAATGATTTACCATTACTGCGTTCCAACACTTCCCGACTGATAATGGTGACCACTTTTCCGGTCTGTGATTGTTTCTGGTCGTTTTTTGTTGCAGAAATGACAACATCTTTGAGCTGCAAACTATCTTGAGTTTGCGCATTGGCCACCTGGCCGATCATTAACTGCGCGAGCCCTAGCCCGGCTACAGTTAGCATACATTTTTTGTTCATTTGATTGTGAGTTTTGCCCACAGCCAACAGATCAGAAAAGGAAATGAAAATACGAACAACGTTGATATCTCAATCCTAGCTTCAATCCCCGAAAGCTATGAAATTAATCGCTCAAGGCAGGTCTTCTGACTTACTCCCGGTTTTCCGGCCTTCCCATCCCTACATATCGGGACAGTGGCAAATTGATTGAAAATCCGTTAAGGAGCTTACAGCTGCGGGACAGTTACAGATTTACACTGTATTCCCTTTTAATCCCGGGTGTAAGACCGGGAACCAAAAGCGCCGCAAAAGTAATAAAATTAACCAATATGCAAAAGGATGTATAAATACTATTTTAACTAACAATTATCCTTGTGTTTGCTGAATGAAAAGTCGTTTTTAGAAAGTGAATTAATGTTCAGGAAATATGCATTACCGACCGGAATAAATATTTAGAAGATTATTTCTGATGAGATTAAAACTTTTCAGCTCAATTTAGGTTTTATAGCCTATTATTGTATAAAAAACTATACATTAATTAAAAAACAATATATTCGCATTTTAAAAATTAAAGAATACATCTCTAATGGCTAAATTATTAATAATTGACGATGAGCGGGCAATAAGGAGTACCTTACGTGAAATTCTGGAGTATGAAAATTACGATGTTGAAGATATAGATAATGGTATCGACGGCCTCGAAATGATCAAAAAAGGAAATTTCGATTTGGTTCTTTGCGATATCAAAATGAATAAGATGGATGGTATGGAAGTGCTGGAGCAGGCACAGATCATTAAACCAGACCTGCCTTTTATTATGATATCCGGTCACGGTACAGTTGAAACTGCCATTGAAGCCAGCAAAAAAGGCGCTTTCGATTTTATTTCGAAACCACCTGATTTAAATCGCTTATTAATTACCGTACGAAACGGTTTAGACCGTGGAAATTTGGTTACCGAAACCAAGGTCCTAAAACGTAAAGCCAGTAAAACCCGGGAAATTTTAGGTGAATCGGAAAGTATTTCTAAAATTAAGGAGACCATTGAGCGTGTTGCGCCAACCGAAGCCCGCGTATTGATTACCGGTGCTAACGGTAGTGGTAAAGAGTTGGTAGCCCGTTGGCTGCACGAAAAATCGAATCGTGCCGATAGCCCTTTAATTGAGGTAAACTGTGCGGCTATCCCATCAGAACTGATAGAAAGTGAGCTGTTTGGACATGAAAAAGGTTCTTTTACTTCTGCGGTTAAGCAACGCATCGGTAAATTTGAACTGGCCAACGGTGGAACGTTATTCTTAGATGAAATTGGCGATATGAGCCTCTCTGCCCAGGCAAAGGTTTTACGTGCCTTACAGGAGCATAAAATTACACGTGTGGGTGGCGAAAAAGAAATTGATGTAAACGTTCGTGTT
This sequence comes from Pedobacter sp. BG31, assembly GCF_042464845.1. Lineage (NCBI taxonomy): Bacteria > Pseudomonadati > Bacteroidota > Sphingobacteriia > Sphingobacteriales > Sphingobacteriaceae > Pedobacter > Pedobacter sp. BG31. The sequence goes on along the minus strand of NZ_JBHNZK010000019.1, from coordinate 70,287 downwards.
TTAGCTGCAACCAATAAAGATTTACTGAAAGAAATTGAGGATGGTAACTTCCGTATGGACTTGTATCACCGCTTAAATGTAATCAATATCCATGTGCCGCATTTAACTGAACGTACGGATGATATCCCCGTTATTGCCCAGAGCTTTTTAGAAAGCATTTGCAGCGATTATGGAATGCCTGTTAAAAAAATAAATGAAGGCGGTATGCTGGCCTTGCAAGCTTTACCATGGACAGGTAACGTACGCGAGCTGCACAATATGATTGAACGCCTGATTATTTTGAGCGACAAGGTTATTACCGAAAATGATGTCCGTGCCTTTGCTAATCCGGGGGGTGGTACAAACATTGGTGCTGCAACCAGTACGCAGATTGCGGCTGCAGGAGGTAACGGCCTAGCTTCTTCTTTCGATTCGTTCAATAATTTCCAGGATTATAAAGATTATGCAGAAAGAGAATTCATCAAGTTCAAATTGGAAAAAAACAACTGGAATGTATCAAAAACAGCTGATGAAATTGATATTCAAAGAAGCCATTTATATAGTAAAATAGAAAAGTTTGGTTTGAAAAGAGCGGAATAGCACTAATTAGGTTGAAAAGTTTAAAAGTTGGAATGTTTAAAGGTTATCCGTACAGCATTCCAACGTTTGTTTTCAGGTCCAAGGTTTCAAAAGTAATTTAAAGATTAACCAAGGTAATCATCTTTATAGAACTGATCAACTTTACAACGTTTCACCCCCCCAAACATTAAAACAACGCCTAGCCCATATAATCATTCTGTCTCATCAGCAAAGCCCTGTATTTATTAAAGATTGCTGTTTTAGAAACAAACCCTAAATATTGGTTCTTTATGGTTAACACGGGCAAAATCCACACATTTTCCTGCTCCATTTTTTCCAAAACAGTTTTCAGACCGTCATTTTCGGTAATGGTATTTGGTGCAGTTTGCACCAGATGAGATGCTTTCAGATTTTCCTTTTCGGGATGATTAACCATTTCGTTAAACAGTTCTTCAATATAAATGATCCCTTTAAAATCTCCCACCTCATCCGTAACAGCAATCACATTTTTGTGCGATTGCATAATTTCGTTCATCTTCACCAAAATCAGATCGTTCATCTGCAACTGAGGATAACTTTTCTCAATCAGGTATTTTAGCTTCATCTGGTTCAGAACAGTGGTATCCTTATCTTCATGAGACAGTAACTCTCCTTTATCAGCCAGTGCTTTGGTGTAAATGGAGTGTTTTTGCGAGCTACGGTTGATGGCATAAGAAATAGCAGTGGTAATCATCAATGGCACCATCAACACGTATCCTCCTGTAATTTCTGCAATCAGAAAAATACCTGTCAAAGGAGCATGCATAATAGAACCCAGGGCGGCGGCCATACCAGCTACAATAAAGTTAGATACATTTAACTGTGCTATCCCTGAAAGGTTAACCACGTAAGCAAATATAAAACCGATTAAACCACCCATAATTAAGCTAGGCGCAAACGTACCACCGTTACCACCAGCGCCTAAGGTAACCAGCGTAGCGATTGATTTCATGAAAATGGTTACGATCGTGAACAGTACAACCACAGCCGAAATCGAACTATAATCGGCAAAAATACTATTATTAATAACGGTCTGATAGTCACCTTTTAACAATCCTTTTATGGTGATATATCCCTCACCATATAATGTTGGGAACAGAAAAACCAGCGCGCCCAACATTAAACCGCCTACAATTACCTTCGTATAAGGATGTTTGATTTTGTAGAACAGGCCCTTTACGGCATAGTTTGCTTTTGTAAAATAAATAGAAAACAAACCAATAAAGCAGGCCAATATGACGTAATAAAACAAGGCATCAACCTTCCATCCTACAGTAACCAAAAAGAAAAGTTGTTGAGTGTAAAATAACCTCGCCACTACGGCTGCAGTTGCGGCTGATAATAGCAGTGGTATAAATGCAGGAATTGTAAACTCTGGCAATAAAATTTCGATAGCAAAAACAATGCCCGCCACCGGGCTATTAAAGGCACCTGCAATGCCCGCTGCAGCACCACAGGCTACCAGCATGGTAATTTCGCGATAAGACAAGCCTAATATGCGACCAATATTAGAGCCAATTGCTGATCCGCTGGTTACAATAGGGGCTTCCAGGCCTGTTGAGCCGCCAAAACCAACCGTTACTGCTGCAGTAATAATCTGCGAATAAATATTATGGGCCTCTACCTTACTCGACTTTTTGGAAATGGAATAAAGCAAAGGCGTTAACCCGGTTTCAAATTTCGATTTCCGGATAAAGTATTTGATGTATAAGACTGTAAAGAAAATACCGATCATCGGAAATATAAAATACAGGTAATATTTATATTTCCAGTGCCAATCCGATTGCAGAAATTCTTCGATATGGTGGGTTAAACTTTTTAAAACAGCGGCAGCCAATCCGGCTAAAATTCCAACAATTATGGCGAGAATAACTAAGAAATTACGGTTTGATATTTTAGATTTCCGGTACTGGTTTATCTTATCAAGGTAATTTACGAATCTGATGTACATTCTATTGTTTTTTAGATAGAGGGAGGATGCCCAAAAGTAAGAAAAACAAAGACAGCAGTCAATTTAAAGACTGCTTTTACGCATCAAATTTATCCAATAACTTAACTAAGGTTGCAAAATCTTTTGGATAAGGAGCATCTATAACAATGTCCTGGTTATCTAATCCTTTAAAAACCAAATGCCTGGCATGTAACGCGAAACGTTTCATAATGGGTTGTTCCTCTTCACCTTTGGTTAATTTATAACCTCTCTTAATAGATGAAAGAAAAACAGGTTTACCTCTATACATCTCATCACCTACAATGGCTGCCCTTTGAGTGGCCAGGTGGATACGGATCTGGTGCATACGACCGGTAATGGGTTTACATTCTACCAACGTATAGTGTTTATAGTATTTTAACGAGTTGAAAATAGTTTCAGCTCGTTTACCTTCCACCCTATCAATGGTCACATTTTTATTGCCATCGTTCAGGATTGGCAGATCAACCATTAACTGATCGAAAATAACGTGTCCGTCTACCACCGCATGGTAAGTTTTATTTACCTTTCTTCTTTCGAATTGCATAGAAACATGGCGGTAACCTTCCGGATTTTTGGCAATAATCAACGCACCAGAAGTTTCTTTATCCAAACGGTGACAAACCTGTGCGTCATCGCTATATTGTTTGGCTAAACGCAACACATTGGTCTCTCCAGATCCACCGCGTTCATCAAGCGAGGCTAAAAAAGGAGGTTTATTGATCACGATAAAATCGTTGTCTTCAAAAAGAATAAGGTCTTTAAAATTTGGAAACTTCAAACTGTGCAGTAATTTAATGAAGCGCAAAAATACGATTTATTTTTTTAAGGCGCTCGTCACCCTGAACTTATTTCAGGGTCTTTATGAACAAAGTTGCTGAAATGAATTCAACATGACGATTTTTTTACCTTCATCCTAAACTTGTTTCAGGATCTGATTGAAGCGTTCAAGTAGATAAAAAAGCCGCCCTGAATGTTGATCAGAACGGCTTAATATCGTTAACTTTAATAATTTAAGAAAGTTCAAACTTATAACCTACACCTTTTACAGTTGAAACATAAGTTTCACCTAACTTTTCCCTCAACTTACGGATATGCACATCAATTGTCCTGTTGGTTACCACAACAGAGTCTTCCCATATATTTTTTAGAATCGATTCACGGGTATACACCTTACCAGGTTTTGAAGCCAACAAGTATAAAAGTTCAAACTCTTTTTTGGCCAATATCACTTTGTTACCACCCTGAAAAACCAGATAAGCCTCGCGGTCGATTACTAAGTCGCCAATTTCCAGTTTGTTTTCAGATACTTCTTCTGTGCCGGCATTTCTTCTTAAAATCGCGTTGATCCGGCTAACTAAAGCACGTGGTTTAATCGGTTTTGCGATGTAATCATCGGCACCCACATTAAAACCGGCAATTTCTGAATATTCCTCACTTCTGGCGGTTAAGAAAACCATAAATGTGTTTTTAAATTCAGGTATGGCGCGCATTAAACGGCAAGCCTCAATGCCATCCATTTTAGGCATCATGATATCCAGAATAATCAAATCCGGATGTACTTTCTTCGCAACAGTAATTCCTTCCTGGCCATTGGTAGCTGTGAAAACCTGATAACCTTCTTTTTTAAGATTATATTCAATAAGCTCCAGAATATCTGGTTCATCATCAACAATTAATATTTTCTGACCTGCGTTGTTCATAGTTAAATATTTGTTACGAAAGTAGTATCCATGATGCAATATTTAGTTAAGCCTAAGTTAAGAAATTGTTAATTACTTAAATTAGTTTAACATGGAATTAGTTTTAACGTAACGTTTTGGCTAAAAATGCATCCAGTTCCTCTCCACGCAGGTTTTTGGCCACTATTTTTCCTGCAGGATCAACCAGGTAGGAAGTTGGTATGGCCTGCACCTGGTATTTTTTTACCGTTTCGCCGTTAAAATCCTTTAGTTCCGAAACGTGTGTCCAGGTTAATCCGTCTGCTTTTACCGCACCTAACCATGCAGCTTTGTCGGTATCAAGTGAGATACCAATGATATCAAAGTTCTTATTTTTATACTTATTGTAAACCTTAACAACATTTGGGTTCTCCTGGCGGCAAGGCTGGCACCATGATGCCCAAAAATCGATCAATACGTATTTCCCTTTGTAATCTGATAAGCTTACCGCCTTATTATCTGCTGTATTGATGGTAAATGCAGGGGCAACCTGCCCTACCTGAACGGATTTTAAAAGTGCCATCTGTTTTACAAAAGCATCTACCGTAGCATTACCTTTAATCTCATCTTTTACCTCATCGGCAAATTGCACCAATTCAGCTTCAAACTCCTGCGGACTCAAAGTATTCATGGCATAAAAACTGGCTAGCGTACCCTTATTATCTTTTGCAAACTTTATGATCTGTGTATTCAATTGATTAATGTAAGATTCGTATTGTGGTTTCATCGATTCTAACACGGCTGCCCTATTTTGAGGTTGTGTTGCTACTTTTGCTTCGAAATCTGCCTGCAACTTTTCAACCTGTTTGGCAAAATTGTTTCTAATGGCATTTAGTTCCGACAATTTTTCTACCTCATTTGCCCCTGAAATTTTATAAGCCATATTTTTATCAGCCAAATCAGCTTCCAACTTAATTTCATCGCCGTTTTTTGCAATTAACATGAACTCATGGTTACCTACAGATACCCTGAAGAAATCAACCGATGGCGTTTTGCGAATGAATTTAAATTCACCTTTCTCTGATAGATTGGTTGAATCGATTGCAACCATATTGCTATTTTGCATACCGTACAAAAATACCTTCTTCTCTGTGCCCGGATTCTGGAACTTCCCGTCAATTGTAAAGCTATCTTTAGATTTGCATGCCATGAAAGCAATCGCGATCAGCATGAGCAGGCTCAATTGTTTTATTCTCATTATTTCAGTTTTTCAAGTATTAATTCATTTAATTTTTTAGCATCAGCTTTTCCTTTGGCCAGTTTCATCACATCGCCCACGAATAAACCTAAAACGCCTTTTTTTCCTTTCTTGTACGCTTCCACCTGTTGTGGATATTTATTTAACACTTCATCAATAAATGTATTCAATTCATCTCCGTTTTCAGAAATCAACAGGTTTAGTGATTGTGCCAGATCAATCACTTTTGCATCATCAGCTAATTCAACAGCTGGCAATAATTGTTGTATCGCAATCTGCTGGGTGATTTTTTTATCATCTACCAGGTTGATCGCTTCTGCCAGCTGAGCCGGATTCACCCTGAAATCAGCTATCGTAATCCCTTTTTCATTTAAAACCGCTCTGATTGGGCCGGTTAACCAGTTTATTAAACTTTTTTTGTTTTCAACGGTTGATTGAGCTTGGTTAAAGTAATCTAACAGATCTAAATCTTCAGCAAAAAGTGCAGAATCGGCTTTACTGATCCCAAAATCGGCAACCATCTGTTGTGAAATTTCATTGGGTAACGGCGGCATCAAAGATTTAATTTCGGCCAGCCAATCATCAGAAACATAAATGGGCTGGAGATCGGGATCTGAAAAATAACGGTAATCATTGGCTTCTTCTTTGGTCCGCATCGGGGCGGTGGTTCCTTTGTCGGCATCAAAATTTAAAGTGCTCTGGATAATTATTCCTCCGTTACTGATCACTTCTACCTGGCGGCCAAATTCAAAATCCATTGCTCTCCGCACGTTGCGCATGGAGTTTAAGTTCTTAACCTCACAGCGTGTTCCAAATTCACTGGTACCTTTTGGGCGTATCGAAATATTGGCATCGCAACGCAAACTACCTTCCTCCATATTGCCGTCGCTTACATCTAAATGCCTGACCAGTTTTCTGATTTCACTCAACAAAACGGAAGCTTCTTCTGAACTCCGGATATCGGGTTCAGTCACAATCTCGATCAGCGGTACCCCTGCCCGGTTCAGATCAACCAAAGAATAGTTGTCATCCTGATCATGAATGCTTTTGCCGGCGTCTTCTTCGAGGTGGATTCGATTGATCCCTACTTTTTTCCTGGTACCATCACTCAATTCAAGTTCTAAAAAGCCATTTACGCAGATCGGTTGATTATCTTGAGTAATCTGGTATCCCTTTGGCAAATCGGCATAGAAATAGTTTTTTCTGTCGAAATGGTTGATCTGGTTGATGGTACAATTTAAAGCTAAGCCAATACGGATCGCTTTTGCCACGACCTCTTTGTTTAACTTGGGTAAGGCCCCTGGTAATGCCAGCGAAACTGCAGATATGTTTTGATTAGGTGAAGCCCCGAAAGATGCACTGTCAGCAGAAAATATTTTGGTGTTTGTATTCAACTGAACGTGGATTTCTAATCCAGAAACGAGTTCGAAAGCAGTTTGGGGGCTTGTTTCTTGTAAAGGCATCTAAAGCTTCTTAATATGATAAGTTATAACCAAAGTTTCACAGCTGACACCGCATTAGCGATGGTTAATATGTGCCAAATATAGTCATTATTTAGTTTTTCGTTAAAAAGGCTTGATGTAGAATTTTTCAGGAATTCTTTCCGCCGGAATTTGAGAAAACAAAATCAATCTGAACATTTAAGCCTTTTCTGTGTTCATTAATACAAATCAAACTGTATGAATATTGAATTACGCAAAATAACGCTCGAAGACTATGCCGACCTTAAAGAATCAATGGTACAGGCTTACGACAGTATGGGCGGCTCCATCTGGCCAAAATCAAGCATCGCAAAACTTTTAAATATTTTCCCTGAAGGGCAGCTTTGTATTGCTGTTGATGATAAAGTTGTAGCCTGTTCATTGGCCATTATTGTAAATTATGATGAATATGGAGACCGGCATACCTATAAACTGATTACCGGTGATTATTCTTTTACCACACACGATCCAAATGGCGATACACTTTATGGCATCGAAATCTTTGTGCACCCGGAATACCGGGGATTGCGTTTAGGAAGAAGATTATATGAGGCAAGAAAAGAACTCTGCGAAAGCCTTAATCTTAAAAGTATTATTGCCGGCGGGCGGATCCCTGGTTACCATCAATATGCAGAAAAGTTAAGTCCGAGGCAATACATAGACAAGGTTAAGTCAAAAGAAATTTATGATCCAACACTTACCTTTCAGATTTCCAATGATTTTCACGTTAGAAAAGTATTAAAGAACTATTTGCCCGGAGACAAAGAATCGAAAGAATATGCCACACTGATTGAGTGGAATAATATTTATTATCAGGGTGTTGATGCTTCAGCCCGTTCGGCTATGACCATTCGTTTAGGTTTGGTACAATGGGAAATGCGTTTATTTCCTAATATGGAAGCGTTTTACGAACAGGTAGAGTTTTTCGTGGATGCTTTGAGCGGGTACAAATCGGATTTCGTGATGTTCCCAGAGCTATTTAACACCCCCCTGCTCCAACCCTACAATCATTTACCTGAAATTGAGGCCATGCGCAAGCTTGCCGAAAAAACGGAAGAGATTGTACAGAAAATGCATGAATATTCATTGAGCTATAATACCAATATTATTACGGGCAGTATGCCGCTTATTGAAGATGGCAAACTATATAATGCCACTTACCTCTGCCATCGTACAGGTAAAATAGATGAATACAGAAAAATTCATATTACCCCGAATGAGCAAAAGTATTACGGCATGATTGGTGGCGATAAAGTGCAGGTTTTTGATACCGATTGCGGTAAAGTGGGTATTTTGATCTGTTATGATGTAGAATTTCCAGAACTAAGCCGCATTTATGCCGAACAGGGCATGCAGATTTTATTTGTGCCATTTTTAACTGATACTCAAAATGGTTATACGCGTGTTAGACATTGCGCGCAGGCCAGGGCAATAGAAAATGAGTGTTACGTGGCGATTGCGGGTTGCGTGGGCAATTTACCCAAAGTAAACAATATGGATATCCAGTTTGCCCAATCTGCAGTTTTCACCCCGTCTGATTTCGCTTTTCCAACCAACGCCATCAAAGCAGAAGCCACACAAAATACAGAAATGGTGCTCGTGGTAGACGTTGACTTGCATTTACTAGATGAACTGCACCATTATGGCACGGTTAAAGTGCTGAAAGACAGACGAAAAGACCTTTATCAGGTAAAACTTTTGAAGTAAATATTATGCAATAACAACTATTATAAAAAATGCCGGTCAAATTAATGTACCGGCATTTTTGTTTTTAATCTAAAGCTAATTATTTTCTCATCACAAACCATATGATCAGGCCAATAATTACCGCTATTGGTATCACCCATTTTAATGCCTGGCCGGCACCATTTTCGTCTCTTTCGGTAACCGCGGGTTGTGCTGGTCCTGGATCTTCTTTGTGATTTTCGTAATCTTTTTCTATCGGTTTGGGAGCTGCTCCTGATTCCGTATGTTGTGGATCTATATTTTCCATAGTTAATTTCCTGAAAGCTCTCCTTTTTTGGTTTTTGCCTGCCAAGGATGAACCATAATTAATTAATTTAGTTTCTGCATGTAGAACAAGCGATTATTGAAAATGTTTTAAATCCTAAGCCTTATCTTTGCAAATCGGTGTATAACAATGAAGCAAAATATAGCCAGCTGATTAAAGAAGAAGCCCTCCGTTTGGGCTTTCTATCTTGTGGTATTGCCAAAGCCGAATTTCTTGAAGAGGAAGCGCCGAGATTGGAAAAATGGCTTAATCAGAACCACCACGGCGAAATGAAATACATGGAAAATTATTTCGATAAACGCCTTGACCCCAGATTGCTGGTTGATGGCGCTAAGTCTGTAATTTCCTTATCATTAAACTATTATACGGAAGAAAAACAGTCTGATCCGAACGCACCAAAAATTTCTAAATATGCTTACGGTCAGGATTACCACACGGTTATCAAAGAAAAATTAAAGGAACTCACCCATTTTATTGAAGAAAATATCGGAGAAGTTTCAGGAAGGGCATTTGTAGATTCTGCTCCGGTTTTAGACCGTGCCTGGGCAAAAAAATCGGGCATTGGCTGGATCGGTAAAAATTCTAACCTCATAAGTAAAACAGATGGTTCTTTTTTCTTTTTGGCAGAATTGATAGTCGACCTCGAATTGGGTTATGATCATCCTTACCAGGCTGATTATTGTGGGAGCTGTACACGCTGTTTAGATGCCTGCCCTACTGATGCCATTATTGCTCCACAGGTGGTAGATGGATCTAAATGCATTTCTTATCTCACCATTGAGCTTAAAAACGAAATCCCAAATGAGTTTAAAGATAAGATGAGCAACTGGATGTTTGGCTGTGATATTTGCCAGGATGTTTGCCCATGGAACCGTTTTTCTAAAGCGCACAATGAAGATGCCTTTAAGCCAGAGAATGGATTACTGGATTTGAATACCAAAGACCTGATGGAAATTACGGAGGATGTTTTTAAAAAGGTTTTTAAAGGCTCGCCAGTTAAACGTACCAAGTTTACAGGTTTGAAAAGAAATATCGATTTTTTGAGGAGTAAATAGTTGTAAATCTTTTTTATATTTAATCTTCTGACTGGATCCTTTTGATCGATTGGTTACATCTCAGTCGATTATTGAAAATCTCCATCTGGTCAGTAATGACAGTGATTCCCGGCTTATATTACACATAACTGATTAATTGACAAGTTTTTATACACAAAAATCTACCGGAGTAAAAAACATATCGATTTTCTTACCAGAAAATTAGTTTAATATTAAAATTTCTATCCGATCAATCCATACTGCCTTGCGATCGTAAGTTTTATAAAAATTATCTAACATAAAATTTCTATCATAAATAGCCATTTTTTCTGCTCGTTTAATTCCATTTATAAAAACGGAAACCTTTTTACTTACATCAATCATTTCGGGTGATAGAAAAATAGTCAACGATTTAACGCGTGATGTTTCTATATGAAATTCATTATTGCTAAAGGTAGCCCTAACTGCACCTGACTTTCTCGGGAAGTTAAATGCTTTGAATAAAGTATCTGTTGTGATTACTGTATCTTTCAATTGATCATATTCAACCAATTTATACACGTCGAAATTTATTTTTTCGTGCCAGTCGGCCTGTTTACTAACTGTATCCAATGCCGTAATTTCGATCCAGTCTGTTTTACCATATTTGACATCATCACATTCCCAATAGATGGATTTTTGAAATGGTTTTCTGGTTCTGTTTTTTAAATCCCTAAATAACAACTGGTAAGCAGGTTCAGATTCATCAAACTGGGGGAACCAATGCGGCCATCCGTTGAATCGGTGATCCTGATAATCCGCACCTATTTTTTTCATTATTACATTTAAAGAGTCATTTGCATCTGGTGGAAAATAGTAATCTTCATCCGTAGAAACGTTAAAAAACGATCTGTTTAAAATATTTTGTACAAATGTACCTCCTGTTCTCACTTTTGGTTGTGTATTAAATCCGTAAAAGCCGGCAAAAGGACTTTGTTGCTTCATCAGATAAGAAAAAGAACCTGTCGCTCCGTTTGAATGGCCCGTGATAAAAACTTTATCATCATCCACATTAACAGATTTTTTAATTTCCCTTAATATTGCGGGCACCATAAAAAAGCCATTATCAGGATACATCCAATTATACTTCTTTGATCCTTTTGGATAAACCATTATCACCTCATCTACTGCAGCATATTTAGTATAGTATCTGTTCCAGCCCCCCATAATCCAGGATGCCTTTTGAAAATTAGACAAGCCATTACTGCTTACCGCACCATGAAGAAAAAACAATAAAGGATACCTTTTTTTAGGATTGTAGTGTGATGGTAAACTAATATAATATGAGGTAGTTAAACTATCTGTCACTTTAAATTTAATGGAATAACCAGTGTACTTTTTTGGTTGATATCTATCGAATGATTTAATATGTTGGTAGGCTTGTTGCCCGTCCTTAGCTTTAATATATGTATTCTGTTTTAAATGGCCTGCCTGGAACTCAATCTGCCGATCGTGCAACTTTTTAAAAAAAACCGACTTCATCTTTTGAGCTTTAGCCGACACAATACGCCATCTGCTATCGTTGAAAAGATTTTTATATTCATTTTGAGGATGCTTAAAAGTTAAATAATCCCAAGTAGTTCTTTCATCGCTATTCAATGCCAGAAGATGATTTAGATATTTAAATGCATCATTATTATCTTTAAGTTCTGAAGCAAGAACAGATGCTTTGTAGAGTGATTGCACATCTAACTCTTTTGGAAATAATGTAAATGCCTTTTTATATAAGTTTAGAGATTTTCTGGAATCGACAGTATCCTTTGCATTTGACCTCAGATATAATGCGCTATCGGTTAGCTCCTTAAAGGTTTGCGCATTTATTTTTAAAACAATAATTAAAAATAAAAGCAACATCACATTTTTCTTCATAACTTTTGAATCAATGCTCAAATTTAAGAGAGGATCGGATGCCGTAATTGTAAAATTGGGACATTTGGTTATTGGCTAAACTTCCAGAAAGTATCTTCTTTACCTATAACCTTTCCATCATTAAAAAACTTAGCCGGAGAAGCACCCGTAAGTAATTTGCAAACTTTAACAAAATGAGATTGATCGGTATAATTTGCCTGATGAGAAAGAGCCGAAAAGTTCTGATCACTGTTACTACTTAACTTGTTCGCCATTAGTTCTCTAAAACGCACAATAGATCTGTATTTCTGGGGACTGATGTCAAGATATTTATGAAATAACCTGTTTAAATGCTTTCTACTGATGCCCAGTTTATGCTCCGCTAAAGAATCGATTGAAATATCAGTAACGTTATCACGAAATAAGTCTAATGCTGCTTCAATGTAGATGTTCTCCACTTTGACATACCTTTTTATAAGCATTGAGTCAAACAAATCCACAAGCTTCTGAATTTCAGTCGTTTGAAATAAGAGCATTATTTCTTGCTCTTCAAAAAAAGAAAAATTTGCATTAAATGGCAATAGCGATGAAGCGCCTGAGAATTGATTGATTCCAAAGGGGTTAAAAACAATTGCAATTTTAAAAACAGCACCGGTTTGTGTAACCTTCAATGGACGTTCTCTGATTGGGGTATAAATCTGAACTGGTTTTGACTCCACATCAAACTGTACAATAGAATGGTCTTGTTCGTATTTAAAACGATGACTCTTATAAAGCGAAATGGTATTGTTATAATGAGGATAGCAAATATACTCGTTTTTCTCACTTTGCTCATCGGAAACGTGTAGATAATAATAGCTTACATATTTTCTTATCAGCTTATTTTCTGGCTTAAAGGTTTCAAATATGTGCATTAAAAAACTTATTAAATATAATTCACTCCATCAAACTAATGTACCGAAAAACTATTGTCACTTTTAACCTTATCTGGTGTGTGTGGATTTCCCATCACTACTTTCGATAATTTTTTGTTAGTCTTCACTTCAATTTTTACCAGTCGGTCGCCTTTTTCCCATACGCCAATCGTGCTGTGATTTTTTTCGGTAGTACCATCTTCAAAGGTCAGCGCTAAATCGACAGGCAATGGTTTAACACTTTTATTTTCGACAGTTACAGTATATCCGGCTGAAGTTTTATCTACCGCTTTAATGGCCATATCGGTTACACCATCTTCAAAAAACCAGGCCTTCCAAAACCAGTTTAAATTTTTCCCACTGCCTGTATTTATGCTGTTAAAGAAATCGTAGGGCATTGGGTGTTTGCCGTTCCAGTTTTGAATGTAAGTGTGCAAAGCTTTGGTAAACAGTTCATCACCCAGATAATCTTTGATATATAAATAAGCTAAACCCGGCTTTGGATACGAATTGGTGAAAGATCCCGATCCTTTTAGGTCGGGTGTTAAAGTCATAATTGGTGTATCATCTTTACCACCAGAAGATGAAGCGGTAGGCTGTACGCCATATTCATCCACAATGGTAGAATCAATCATTGGTGATATTAACCATTCACCAATAGTTGCCCAGCCCTCATCCATCCAACCATACTTGGTTTCGTTTATGCCCATATAAAAGGGAAACATGGTATGGAAGATTTCATGATCAGTTAAAGTAATGGCATCAACCCTGTTATCTACCGGATTGTCATTTACCATCATCGGATATTCCATCTGGTCCAAACCATCAAATATCGTTTCATGGTTGTAGGGAAAAGGCCATTTAGGAAAAGTATAACTCATGGCCTCTACCGTCTTACGCGCAAAATCTATCACCTCATAATAATCCTTATGTCTGGGGTTAAAAACCGCATCTACCCGTGTTCTCCTTTTTGTTTTAGGATCAACCACCAAACTGCACGATTTCCATAAGTAATGGTCGCTCAAAGCAAATACAAAATCAGTTACATGTTTAGCTTCAAACTTAAAGGTATTAAATGCGTTGGGTTTGGTCACTCTTTTATCTGCCAGATCCTTATCGGTAATCACATCAATTACAGCATCATTTTTTTCTGCAGTTAACATCCTCGAAACGATATCTTTCTGAAAAACTTCTGAAGGATTTTTCAGATCGCCGGTTGCCCATACACCATAAGTTCCCGGAACAGTAATAGAAGCATTAAACTGATCAAAGTCGTTATAAAATTCCTCAGCACCGATATACGGGAATTTATTCCAGCCATCAATATCATCGTAAACTGCAATACGAGGGAAAAAATAGGCAATAAAATACGAACCATCATCTACCTGACCTGTACGAACATGTGATCCTTTATTTAGGAAATAACTATAATCAATTGCGAAACTAACGGTTTTGCCTGGTATAACAGCAGGAACATTAACGGTCATATTTGTTCCATCAATCGTAAAATCAGTAACGGTTTTTCCGTTTGCTACCATTTTTTCTATTGCTACACCCTCGCCAAGATCAGAGGCTGCCAGTTTAGATTTTCTTGGCGTTCCCTTTTTATATAAATTTGGATATAATTTAAACCAGATCTCTTTCAGCGTATCCGGACTATTGTTGGTATACGTTACCTGAACCTTTCCTTTCAACAACCTGCTGGCTGGATTAAAATTTATATTTAAATCGTATCTGGCGGTATTTTGCCAGTAATTTTTGCCAGGTTTGCCAATTACATTTCGGGTTTCTTTCTGATAGGCCTTTTGAAAAACGGGCGCTATCGGTAAGGTAGTCTGCGCACTGACATAGATTGCAGTACAGAATAAAAGGCCAAATATTTTTATAGATTTCATCTTTTGAGCTTAGGGCTGAGCGCAGTGCGCATAGCGTTTAACTTCAATTAACCATTTTATACAATTAACCGATTCACGAGCTAATTATTACTTGCCGAACTTCATTTTTAACTGCTCCAGCATATCCGAATTAATTGGTTGAGCAGGTTTTTCGGGCTTTGGTTGAGGTTTCTGTTGATATTGCGGTTTATTTGCGGGTGCATTATGCTGGGGTTTCGCCGGCCTGTTCTCATTTTTCTTTGCATTGAATTTTGCCCACTCCTCGTCTAATTTCTTCTTTGTATATAAAGGGAAATCGCCATTTTTCATCCAGGCATAATAACTAGGTTCTACTGAAAATACCTGCGCAGTGGTTTTACCCTTGTGTTTACCAAAGTTAAAACAAACCTCATCCTTATCATTGTAAACCAAACGACCGGCAAAATCTACAGGTTTATTAATATTGGTAAAAATATGTAGTGCATCTACGTCGTTTACCACCGGAATACATTTTACACCTTGTTTATTCTCAAACTCAGTTTCTTTGTACATTTCAAGCTGGCCGAGCAGAACTTTGTAGGTGGCAATCACATCAGCTTCAGCCGCATGTGCATTAATTAAATCTTCCTGGCAATAAAATTTATAGGCTGCTTTTAAGGTACGTTGCTCCATCTGGTGGAAAATATTCTGTACATCAACAAATTTGCGGTTGCTCATGTCGAAATCTATTTCCGCCCTTAAAAATTCCTCCAAAAGCATGGGGATATCAAATTTATTTGAATTGTATCCGGCCAGGTCACTATCACCAATAAATGCTGCAATTTCTGCTGCCAGGGTTTTAAAGGTAGGTTTGTCTGCAACGTCTTCATCATAAATACCATGTATTAATGAAGTTTGCAAAGGAATGGGCATTTCTGGATTGACGCGCCAGGTTTTAACAATTTCAGAACCATCTGGCATGGCTTTTAAAACCGCTATTTCAACGATTCTGTCAGCTCCAACATTAACTCCAGTAGCTTCTAAATCAAAAAATGCTAAAGGGCGCTTTAAATTTAATTTCATTTCTTAAGATGTGAGATTAGCGACATTAGATTAGGATCGGAATGTCAAAATTCTTTTTTTCAAAAGTGCTAAAAAGGTTTCATTAGTTCTGTAAAACACCTTTATTAATTTATAAATTTAATTGTCAAATTATTTTAGAATATTCGTTACTAACATTAACTTGCGGCAATTTACACACGCTCAAATGAATAAAATCTTCGCCCTGTTACCCCTTTTTTTTCTATCACTAACTACTCAGGCACAAAACTTTACCTTCGGTTCTATTACTTACGACGATTACGAATTCGACAAAAAGAAATTAGACAGTAATGCCAATGCCATCGTTTTAAAAGAATTCGGCACCGCCTCAATCCAGCAAGATGATGCTACAGGAAGTTTAGAACTGGTTTTTGAACACCATGTTAAAATCAAAATCTTTAACAAGGACGGCTTTAAAGAGGCCAATATTGTTATTCCGACCTATAAAGATGAATCCCGCGAGGAAACGATCAGTGAAATAAAGGCATCTACTTTTAATCATATCGGTAATGATTATACCGAAACAATTATGGATAAAAAAGCCATTTTCGTTGAGAACAGGTCTAAATATACCAGACTGACCAAGTTTACACTTCCAAACCTTAAAGAAGGATCGGTTATTGAATACAGTTATAAATTAAAATCGCCCAACTTATTTAATTTCAGAACATGGGAATTTCAGAGCAATATTCCGAAGGTCATAAGTGAATATCTGGTTTATATTCCCGGCATTTATAATTACAACGTATCGTTACGTGGTTTCCAGAAGCTGACGGATCAAAAAGCTGAACTCAGCAGAGAATGTTTAAGGCTATCGGGCGTACCTATTGATTGTTCTAAAATCAATTACACGATGAAGAATATTCCGGCTTTTATCGAAGAAGATAATATGACCGCGCCCAGTAACTTCAAATCGGCGATTTATTTTGAACTTTCTGATGTTCAGAATTTAAACGGCAGTAAAACATCCTATACCAAAACCTGGAAAGATATTGATTTTGAGCTGTCATCTTATAAAACACTGGGCAGCCAGATGAAAAGAAAAGATGTTTTTAAAGATCTTATCCCGGAAATCACAAAAGGAAGTTCATCAGATTTAGATAAAGCGAAGTCCGTTTATAATTATATCAAAAAGCAGATCAAGTGGAATAATTACTACGGAAAGTACTCAGAAGATAACATCAAAAAAGCACTGGATAGCAGATCGGGAAATGTAGCAGATGTTAACCTGAGCTTAATTGCAGCGCTTTCTGCTGCCGGTTTGGATGCTGAAGCCGTAATTCTATCAACCCGTGATAATGGAACGGTAAACAAGCTTTACCCTGTAATGAGTGATTTTAACTATTTGATTGCCAAGGTAAATATTGCCGATAAAAGTTATTTACTGGATGCTACAGAACCACTACTACCTTTCGGTTTACTACCGCTACGCTGCATAAATGACCAGGGACGTGTAATCAACTTAAAAAAACCGTCTTATTGGATCGATTTAATTGCGAGTCAAAAATCGACAACCAGTTACATCATGACCGGAAAGATGACCGTTGATGGAAAAATTATTGGTACTTTAACCACCTATACAACGGGTTATGCGGCATACGGAAAGCGGAAAGAAATCCTTCAACACAGTTCTCCAGATGAATATGTAGAGAAGCTTGATGAGCGATTAACCAGAATAAAAATATTGGATCATCAAATTTCAAATCTGGATAGTGTTGAGAATTCTCTGGAAGAGAAATATGAGGTAGAACTCACCATAAACGATGGCACAAATAAAGATCAGTTTTATTTTAGCCCTTTTTTTATCCATACCATCTCGAAAAATCCATTTAATTTGAACGAGCGTACCTACCCTGTTGATTTAGGTGCAGCGTCTGATGAGCGCATTACCATTAACGTGCTTTTACCCGAAAAATACGTGTTACTGGAAAAACCAAAAGATATGGCCATCGCTTTACCTAATGCGGGCGGAAAGTATTTGTTGCAAACCGCTCTGGATGATAATACCATTTCAATGAACCAGATTTTGCAGTTCAACAATGCTATTTATCAGCCCGAAGAATATCTTTTCCTAAAAGAATTTTACAGCAAAATTATTCAAAACCAAAAAACAGAGTGTTTATTAAAAAAGACAAATTAAAATGAGGTTACTATTTACCATTCTTGCCTTATTTTTAGTTTCTGTTGCAAGTTTTGCACAAGATAACTACGATGTTGATTTAATTCCATCAAATCTCCGTAACCGAGCCAACGCCTGTATCCGTAATGAGGAAACAACTGTCGACATGCGTTCGCCTGATAACGTTTTACTAAATGTGAAAAAGGCCATTACGGTTTTTAACCAAAATGGTGAAGCGCAGGCACGTTTAGTAATCTTCTACGATAAAAATATTTCGATAAAAGGCATCAAGGGAGAAGTTTACAACAGTGTTGGCAAACTGACGCATAAATTCTCTCAAAATGATTTTGCTGACATGAGCGCCGCAGATGGGTTTTCGCTTTTTGTTGATAGCCGTGTTAAACACTATCTGCCATCGGTAACTGAGTATCCTTATACGCTTGTATATAATTATGAGATAAGAAATAAGCAAAATCTAATTATCCCTGATTGGACACCTAAACCCGCAGATGACGTTTCGGTAGAAAAAAGCACTTACACCTTTATCTGCAAGCCAACGGACGACGTTAGAATAAAAACGCAAAATTATACCGGAAAACCAGAAATTATAACAGATGAAAAACAGCGAAAATCTGTTTGGAAAGTGAATAACATTTTAGCTGTTAAACCCGAACCCTACAGTCCGGCACGGGATACCTATTTTACCAACATACAGATTGCCCCAAAAGCGTTTTATTATTACAATCATAAAGGCATTTATACCGATTGGAAAGAGCTGGGCAAATGGATTTATGACGATTTACTGGTAGCCCGTAAAGCTTTGCCCGTATCTACCATTGAGATGATCAAAGACCTGGTAAAAAACGAAAAAACAGACAAAGATAAAGCGCGTAAAATTTATCAGTATTTACAGGATAAAACCAGGTATATCAGCGTCCAGATTGGTATTGGTGGTTTTCAGCCCGTTGCAGCAAGCGAGGTAGACCGACTGGGTTATGGCGACTGTAAAGCGCTGGTCAATTACATGCAAAGTTTACTCCAGGCTGTAAATATAACATCTTATTACTGTGTGGTATCAGCTGGTTCTGAAAAGAAGAGCATGGACCCATCATATGCCAGTATGGATCAGGGCAATCATATTATTCTCTGCATGCCGTTAGATGGTGATACCACCTGGCTGGAATGCACCAGCCAAAAAATTCCATTTGGTTATTTAAGTGATTTTACTGATGACAGAATGGTATTGGCCTGCACAGCAGATGGCGGAAAACTATTGCGTACCCCAAAACTGACTACAGATGAAAACCTGCAGGTACGCAAGGCTGAGTTAACACTACAAGCAGACGGAAGCATAGCCGGCAAAATGCATACCGCTTACACTGGCTCACAATATGAAAACCAGGAACGCCTGATCGATAAACCGATAACAGAACAGCATAAATTATTAAAAGAGACTTATAATATTGATAATATCGATTTTGAAACGGTTTCATTCGTTCAAAAAAAGGACATCAAGCCTAAACTGGTGGAAGATATAACCGTCAGTATCCGAAATTATGCACCTGTAAACGGGAATAAGATGTTTTTACAGCTTAATGCCTTTAACGTAAAACGATCAGTCCCCGAAGTAAAAAACAGGACATTACCTGTTTATATCAACCGTGGTTATACCGATGAGGACACTATTGTTTATACGCTGCCTGATAATGTAGATTCAGAATTAATAACCGGGCAAAATAAAACCTTTAAAAATGCATTTGGCGAGTACATCTGCAAAGCGAATGTAGAAGGAAATAAGTTAACCTATTACCGAAAATTTATTTTAAACGATGGGACATTCCCAGCTGAACGGTATGCTGAATTTTCGAAATTTATAAACGACGTAAATGCTGCCGATTATCTAAAATTAGCCATTAGCTTAAAAAAATAATCCCGAGTCCAATACCGATGATCATGATCAGGTACATCAAAATCTCTGTCGTGGCAAATTTCTTGTACTTCGTCCAGAAAGAATAATCATTTTCGTTGTTTGGCATGCTTATTTATTTTGTGCGGTAAAAATAGGCAAATAGATTTAGAACAAAAGATATATTTTAGTTTCTCGCTATCTCAAAAGCTCCTTTTAAAACCATAAAAAATTCAAAATATTCAAAAAAGCTATCGGGATATGGCCAGTATTGTTTAAAACATCATGTATATTAGCATTACAAACTAAATGCAGGCAATATTTATATAATATCATCGTATAAATAATGCTGAATTAAACTAAACCAAACTGAATGAAGAAGTATGTCATGCGCTTTGCTACGGCTTTTTTAATGGTCATGAGCATTATCGGAACAAGCTGGAAAGCAATAGATCGTCAACAAACACAACACGATGTAATTAAAAATATAGCGGCAGATAGTCTGTACAGCCAACTCGTTTCCAGTATATACCATGAAATTCATTTAGATGCTGTGGGATTGACACAGCAGGTTTTTGAAAAAGCATTAACCGGTTTTTACAACATGAAATATTCCGGCCTGGTAAATGCCAAATCCATTTTAACCATTGCCGATTTTGATCAGGAAAGTACCAGAAAGCGCCTATATATTATTGATTTAGCTGATAGAAAGTTGATTCTAAATACCTGGGTTGCACACGGGCAAAACAGCGGTGGCGATAAACCTTCATCATTCTCAAATAAGATAAATTCAAATCAAAGCAGCCTGGGTTTCTATTTAACAGGTGAGATATATTATGGCAAACATGGCCGTTCGCTTAAATTAGACGGTATGGATCAAGATTTTAACAACAATGCAAGGGAAAGATCGATTGTGGTGCACGGTGCCAGTTATGTGAGTCAGAAAAGCATAGACGAATTGGGAAGACTGGGTAGAAGTCAGGGCTGCCCTGCTGTTCCGGCTAAACTGGCAGATGACATCATTAATACCATTTCAGACCATACAGTGCTTTATATCCATAACTCAAACCAATTATATTATTCTTCTTTTTTAAACGAAACGCTTGCGGCAAGTGTGGCTTTAAACCAACCACAGGTTTTTGCTTCAAAGACAGATTAATGAGGTTTAATGTTTTTGGCGTTTAGCTTTTTAGGAAAAATTTTGATAAAAAGTGATTGGCTGCCTGCAAGCAAATCCCAAACCCAACGGTTCCCATCAACACCTTTTTCGCCGCAATCTACAACCTCAGCGCGTTTGAGTAATTTTTTAACAATCGCCTGGATCCATTTTATCCCTACAATCCGGTTAAAGTGCAATCCCAAATAGTCGCAATATACATGTACAAGAATCTCTACGATAAGCGAGGCATTTGATATTGCGAGTTTCTTTCCAAAATGTTGTTCATAATCATCCTTAATGGTATTGACCAGAACTTCAAACCGTTCAAGCCTGACCACTGCTGTTCCTTCAAGATAAGACCAGAGTTGTGCATTACTGTACACCCGGATTAGTTTTGGCTCAAGTCCCACTTTAATTTGTTTTTCTTTCAGTTGGTAAATTTTATCCATTCATTAAAATAATTGTGAAGGTTAGATATACATATTACCGAATTGTTAATCAATCCGATATAAAAACCGCCGACCCAACTGATGGACAAAGTTATCTGGTAATTGTTTACAAAAAGGTTTATTAAAAGGCATTGTGAGTAATTTTTTTAAGCTATTGCCAATATTTTAATCATCTTTGGGGTTTGAAAAGATAAGCCCATTCATGAAGATTGTAATTGCAGAAAAGCCTTCTGTTGGTCGTGAACTTGCTAAAGTTTTCGGAGCAACCACCAGAAAAGATGGATACATTGAAGGTAAAGGATATTCTTTTACCTGGGCATTCGGGCATTTATTGCAATTGGCTCCTCCTCAGGATTATGGTTTTATTGGCTGGCGGAAGCAACATTTGCCCATGCTTCCGCAGAAGTTTAAACTCGCTGTCAGAAAGATTAAAACAAAAGATGGTTTTGTGGAAGATCCTGCGGTACGCAAACAATTGGACACGATCAAAAAACTTTTTGATGAAGCAAGTGAAATTATCGTAGCAACGGATGCGGGGCGCGAGGGTGAATTGATTTTCAGGTACATTTATTATTACCTAAAATGCAAAAAACCATTTAAACGCCTCTGGATCTCTTCACAAACCGATGAAGCCATAAAAGATGGATTCAGGAATTTAAAACCCGGAACCGATTACGATACCTTATTTAATTCGGCCCATTGCCGTTCGGAGTCTGACTGGCTGGTGGGCATGAATGCCACGCAGGCACTCAGCATATCTGCAGGCAACAGAACAGTTCTTTCCTTAGGAAGAGTACAAACACCTACCCTGGCGATGATCTGTGCGCGTTTTTTAGAGATTAAAAATTTCGTTCCTCAAACCTATTATCAGATCAGTATTTTGCTGGCCAAAGATGAACAGGTTTTTAAAGCCATATCAACCGCTAACTACAAGGAAAAGGAAGAGGCTGAAAAATTATTTGCCTTGGTAGAAGATGTGGCTTCCGGCTTTCCAACTGGTGGAAATATTACGGCTGTAGAAGCGAAACCAAGGAAAGAACCTCCTCCGCTACTGCATGACTTAAGCAGTTTGCAGCAAGAAGCCAATAAGAAAAAAGGATATACCGCCGACCAGACCCTTAGTATTTTACAGAACCTGTATGAGAGTAAACTGGTTTCTTACCCCCGTACCGGCTCGCGCTATATCGGTGATGATATTTTTGCCGGCGTTCCGGATTTGATTGCAAAATTTACCAGTCATCCTGATTTTGGAAAACAAGCGCAGTTTTTACAAACGGTAACCCTGAATAAGCGCAGTGTGAACGCCAAAAAAGTAACCGATCACCATGCAATTCTGCCGACCGGCGAACAGGCCTACGGATTGAGTTCGGATAAACAGGCGATATACGATATGGTTGTTGGCCGTATGATTGAGTCATTTCATCAGGAATGCATGAAGGAATTAACCAAGATAACCATTCAATCAGGCGTTACTTTTGTGGCTAATGGAACGGTAATCCGTTCTGCAGGCTGGCGTGCCGTTTTTAACGACCCTGAAGATGATAAAAAGGATGAAGACAATGCAGCATTGCCAAAGGTGGCGGTTGGCGAACAATTGCCTATCACTGAAAAATCTTTTTTGGAAAAACAAACCAAACCTAAGCCCATGTATAATGAAGCTTCATTATTAAAGGCGCTGGAAACGTGCGGCAAAGAAATTGAAGATGAAGAATTGCGTTATGCCATGAAAGATAGTGGTTTAGGTACACCGGCAACACGTGCATCTATCATAGAAACTTTAATTACCAGAGAATACATTACCAGGGAAAAAAGGAATCTTGTACCCACCAATAAAGGCCTGGCGGTTTACGAAGTAGTAAAAGATAAACAAATTGCACAGGCAGAACTTACAGGACAATGGGAAAAGAGACTGGAAGAAATCCGTTCAGGTTCATCAGTAAAAGATTTTAAATCTGAAATTACTGAATACACCAAAACCATTACACATGAACTTTTAATTGCAGGCGCCAGCATATCAGGCAAGCTCGAGGAAGAAAAGAAGATGGAAAAAGTTTAGCTTATAAGTCCATAAACTCCCACGCACTATGATAAGCATCTAGTTGTTCCGCATACCGGATAAAATCAGCATAAAAAGCAGATTTCGATAAGGTAGCGCTATCGCCAATTACAACCAGTTTTTTCCTCGCCCTGGTCATGGCCACATTCATTCTACGGGTATCCGATAAGAAGCCGATGTTTCCATCGCTGTTACTTCTGGTCAGGCTGATATAAACTACGTCCCGCTCCTGCCCCTGAAAACTGTCAATGGTATTTACCGCAATTTTGTCGCGATAGGGAATCAATGTTTCAGTTTCCTCAATCAGCGCATTCAATAGCTGAACCTGTTGTTTATAAGGCGATACAATGGCAATAGAAGGAAAGCTTTCATTTTTGCTACCTAAATCAGCAACAAGATGTATGAGATGTTTAACCAAAAAACCAGCTTCATCAGGATTGGTCGTGCTGGTTCCGTCTGATTTTTCATCGTAGCTACAACCTGCCGTATCAATAAACTGGATCGGTTCATCGCCCGAAAATAATAAGCGGTCTGCAACAGACTGATGAGCCTTTAGCGCATTTTTGTAAAACACCTGCGATGAATAACCCATGATAGCAGTATTCATTCTGTATTGTGTATTCAATAATACAACGGCTTCTGGATGAAGATTTACTACCTTTTCCAATAAAGTATTGCTTAAGCCGTTTCTGGCAGCTTCATTTGATTTAATCGTTGGCGAAAGCTGAAAATGATCTCCGGCCAAAATAATTTTTTGCGCCTTTAAAATCGGTATCCAGCAAGCCGGTTCCAAAGCCTGCCCGGCCTCATCAATTACGATGGTATTATACTTTAAATTCCGGACGGTATAATGGTTAGCACCTACTAAAGTAGCGGTAATAATCTGTGCTTTGCTAAACAGATTATCCATCATGTATTGCTCCGTTTTTTCTACTTCTCTTCCGATTTTATGTGCTTCATCAAACAAGGCTTTGCGTTGATCGCGTTCTGCTTTACCAAAACTCCGCTTATATTTGTGCGCCATATTTTTGTACTCACTCGCCTGTTTTTTTAAGGCTTTAATGGTTTTCATCTCCGGATGATCGGCCATCTGATGATCAAGTGTAGTTGCCATTAATTTCTCTGACACCCTTGCAGGATTTCCGACCCGGATTACTTTTAGTCCTTCGGCAGCCAACTTCTCTGTAAGTAAATCAACAGCGGTATTACTTGGTGCTACCACGAGCATTTTTTGATCGTGATGTTTCATCAATGATTTTATAGCATGCACCAGCGTAGTTGTTTTTCCCGTACCTGGGGGGCCATGAACTATAGCCAGATGATCCGCAGCAATGATTTTATTCACCGCTAATTGTTGTGAATCGTTTAGTGTATTTGGAATAACAAACTTCTCTTCTCCCTGAAAGGACGGTTTCTCTCCTGCTGTTAAAATACGGATCAGTTTATTTTCTGCATCATTTTCGGCTGAGTTTGAAGCTTGCTTAAGTGCACGCTGCATCTCATCATAGCTGTTGTTATCAAAAAGCAGATCCACACCCAATTTGCCATCTCTCGTCCAATCGGGCAGTTCATCAACACGGAAGCTGATTTTCATCCTGCTGCCACTTTGATGATTGATAATCCCTTCCAGCCGATTTTCTTTGGCATCATGATTTGAAAATAATACCACAGCAGCACCAAAACGGAACTGATGAGAAAAATCCTGATGGGTAGTTCTTTCCAGCTCAACCGTTAAATAATCACCACGGCCTACTTCCGTATTTCTGATGGCAATCGGGTACCAGGTTAAGCCCAAAGCCCTCCTGTCGGCAGGCGAAGTGTTTTCGGTAAGTTTTAAATACGATTGTAAATCTTCTTTACGTTCGGTATCAAGCAGATCCTGAAGATTTTTAAAATATTCTTTCGGCAAGGAGAAGGGGTTAATTGGTTAACTGTTTAAATCGGTTAATTGTTAGATCGCCTGATAACTGAAAACTGCAGATTTTAAACTGCTTATTATAGAACCAGCTCCTGGTGTAACCTTAACAACGTCTCTTCGGGATCATCGCAAAAACCAGGGTGCACTTTTGAGCACTGCACTACTGTACTTCTGGTTGCCGTAAGCCATCTAAAACGGGAAGCCTGATCATATTGACCAATCGGACCAGAACCCTCCGCGCCCAAACTTATTCTTGCGAATGCACACAAGTTTTCGCTAAGTTCGTTTAAATCTGTTTCTGCAGAAAAAGCCTTTATTTTTTTCTCATCCAGAGAAAAAATACTTTTCAGAAACTTTTGCCTGGCACAAAACAAAATAATACCCACATTGATAAATTCCTCACGTTCTACCCTTGGCATTACGCGAATCACAGCGTACTCAAATAAGAATTTCTCTTGCATGCTGTGCTTCTTTTAAAAATATGTCAGAATGTGCCAATCTGTTTGTAAGGAAATTTTTATAGGCTTCGCGATGAGCTGTTTTGCTGTCAAAGCTGGTTTCACCTTCCAGCCAGTCATCAGGGATCAGGTTAATCACTGATGCTATCTTTTCGGGATCAAGTAATTCGCTGAATTCTTTATTTACACTTTCCAGTTCAGATGCCCATGGCAACAATACATGATCTTTTACCAAAAAGAAAGGCTTGATTGCCTGTTCTTCCCAATTTTGCCATGAATGATGAAAATATAAAGCGGCACCATGGTCTATTAACCACAGTTCTTTGTGCCAAAGTAACATATTGGTATTTCGGCAGGTGCGGTCCATATTGGTTAAAAAACAATCGAGCCACACAATTTGCGAGGCAAGTTTGGCATCTACCCTAGTTACGGTTGGATCGAATGTTATCGCTCCAGATAAATAATGCAACGCCAGATTTAACCCTACACTGGCCTTAAGCAGATCCTGAATTTCCTCGTCGGGCTCAGTTCTCCCAAAAGCTTCGTCTAAATTGGCAAAAACCAACTCAGGTACGCGCAATCCTAAGTAGCGGGCTATTTCGCCACCAATCAATTCGGCAATTAAAGCCCGGGGTCCCTGTCCTGCCCCTCTAAATTTCAGTACATATAAAAAATGATCATCAGCCTCTGCAATGGCAGGCAGGGAGCCACCTTCTCGCAATGGCGTAACGTATCTGGTTACATTTACCGTTCTAAGTTGTAAATCGTTCATATCTTCAGCTAGAAAAGCCGTTATGATTTTTTGCGGCACAATCTAAACTTACCGCAAAACTACTAGAATTTCAACAATTAATCGTTTAAAGTTTAATAGGCAAAATCTTCGTAGCAAGTCTGCAGATCAATTGTTAAAATAAAAAGGTTTTGTTGAATGGCAATGCTATTGATCAACGTTGAGAACATTGGGCAATAGAAGCAATTACAATAAGAATGTTATCAAAATAAGATTAAACGGATTCCAGACCACTTTAAGTATATAATAACAAAAGGCTTAAAGACTTTATCTCTTTTATATGGTCAAGAATTTAGCTTAAAACGCCTTCGGCTATAATCAGACTGACAAACGATTTTCGGTATTAAATAGCGCATCAATCATGCCCTAAATAAGCGATGCCTGCAGGCGTTATAGCAGATGACCATTGTACCGATTCGCGATTAATCTTAATTAGCCCCATACTTTCCAATTCTTCATATTCTTCTTCCATCCCACCCAAAACCGAAGAACTAACCTGCTGATTGATTACCTCAAGTAGAGATATGATTTCTGATCTTTCCATAACATTGTCAATTAGTAATATTTCAATTAACATATGGGCAATTAAAATGTTTACTGCTTAATTAAACATTTTCGGGGGATTAAGGTTGTATCTATATCTCGATTTAATTACTATGGAAACACACCTGTATTATCTTTTTTTTATGGCTTTGCCCGTAGCCTGCATCGCCTGGACAGTTACAAAGGAAGAGATTTTCAGAGAAGCCCGTGAATTTTGTGTAGACCGTTCTAAAAACTGCAATAAACTTTTAAAAAGGAAGTTTTTTTATGTATTTACGTGTGAATACTGTTTTAGCCACTATGTAACTTTGATCTTGCTTTTCATTACCAGGTTTACCTTAATTTATCCGGACTGGCGTGGTTATATCATTGCGTTTTTCTCCATCGTATGGATAGCAAATGTTTACATGAGCTTGTATAACATTATCCGCATCGATCTGAAGAAAGAAAAAATAAAAGTTCAGAAAGAGGAATCAACACTAAAAAATGACTGAAACCAATTCTAATTACTGATGTTTTGAAATCATAACCTATTGTTATGCCATCATCAGTAATTAAGTATTTCAGTTATGATGAAGTTACAAAAACCTTAAAAATCATTTTTGTGACCGACATGGTTTATCTATACAAAAATGTTCCTGAAAATATTTACAAGATGTTAAAGGCGTCAGGATCAAAAGGGCAATATTTTAATAGCAATATTAAAGATAAATTTAAATTTCAAAAAATAGAAGAAACGTAATATGCCCGAAGGTCCATCAATCGTAATTTTAAAAGATTTAATACAAGAGTTACATTTGGGCAAGCCCGAGGTGCTTGAAGTAACGGGTAATGCAAACAATTTTGATAAGGATAAATTACTCCATCAAAAGGTTGAGGATTTTAAAAGCTGGGGAAAACACTTTTTGATCTGTTTCAAGGATTTTACCATCCGGATCCATTTCATGCTGTTTGGCAGCTATCTTATTAATGCCCGAAAAAAAACACCTTTAAAACTCGGCATTGTTTTTAAAAAAGATGAATTAAACTTTTATACCTGCAAAGTTGACCTTTTGGAAGGAAACGTCAAAGAACATTACTCCTTGGAAAACGACGTAATGGCTGATGAATGGAATAACAAGGCAGCGATTAAAAAACTGAAAGACAAACCTCAGGCAATGGTTTGCGACGTATTGCTCGACCAGCAAATTTTCAGCGGAGTGGGCAACA
Source organism: Pedobacter sp. BG31 (assembly GCF_042464845.1). Taxonomy (NCBI): domain Bacteria; kingdom Pseudomonadati; phylum Bacteroidota; class Sphingobacteriia; order Sphingobacteriales; family Sphingobacteriaceae; genus Pedobacter; species Pedobacter sp. BG31. The sequence continues at coordinate 41,914 of NZ_JBHNZK010000019.1, read as the reverse complement.
TCATCAAAAATGAAGTTTTATACCGTACCCGCATACATCCACTAAATAAAGTTGAAGACTTGTCGCCTGTAAAATTACAGGCATTGGTTAACGAGGCCAGGAACTATAGTTTTGATTTTTTAAAATGGAAAAAGGAAAATACGTTAAGTAAACATTGGGAGGTATATAACCAGAAAGTGTGTCCTCTTAAACATAAAATCGATAAAAAAGAATTGGGCAAAACACACCGCCAGACTTACTTTTGCAAAAAATGTCAAAAAATTTATAGTTAGTACAATGAACTATAAATATTCTGTTTTTACGCATCAAAAATTAAAATACTAAATATCAGCGAATTAAATTCAGCTGGCGCCCACTCATAACAATAATTATAATCTTAAAGTAAAAGAAATGTTTTATTTAAAATAATTTTTGGAGTTTTCCAAACTAGCCGTATATTTGTCCTCGAGAGCGTTAATTTAGATACGGGTATATGGCTTAGGCTGTATGCCCGTTTTTTATTTGTGCCGTTGATGCGTGTGCGATTACTTCGTTCAAACAGATCCTCAGCCAGGGGGTGTAAGCGCCGGGATTAAGCGCGATATCCTGCGCTAAGGTATCCAGGTCAACATACTTAAAGGCTTCTACTTCCTCACGATTGATCACCGGTAATTTGTCGCTCATACCAAAAAACACATGATCGATCTCATGTTCAGTTAAGCCGTTTTCGAATGTTGCTCTATAGGCAAATTTAAACAGGTAATTTAATTCGCAATCCATCCCCATTTCTTCCATTAACCTCCTTTTAGCGGCCTGCATATTACTTTCGCCAATTCTCGGATGGCTGCAACAGGTATTCGTCCACAAGCCCCTCGAATGATATTTATTCATAGCTCTTTGTTGCAGTAACAACTCGAGTTTGGAATTAAAAATGAAAACGGAAAAGGCACGGTGCAATAAACCTTTTTCGTGGGCTTCCATTTTATCCATCTGCCCTTTCGGCACATCCTCCTCATCTACGAGAATAACTTGTTCTTCCATTTAAATTACATTTAGCTTATTGCGGATCAGCGAATCAAACATCAACCCAACCTTACGGGTATTCGAAATCCTGATCCGTTCGGTCATAATCTTCTCTGCACTTAAGCGCTTTATCTTCGCGAATAACTTTTTATAGTAGATATAAGATAAATAGACCCCGTTTCTGGAAGAGGCAGGCAGCAGTTTGATACCTGTTAGTGCAATGGCAAATTCCTTTTCAATATCTTCTTCAATTTCCTGTTTTTGTTGATCGCAGAATAAAGCTAAGTTCACATTAGGAAAATAATTCCGGCTAAGTGTTTGATGATCAGCCTTAACATCCCTCAAAAAATTAACTTTTTGAAATGCAGAACCCAGCTTCATGGCATACGGTTTAAGATATTCGTAATCTACATCACTGCCATGCGTAAAAACTTTTAAGCACATCAACCCAACTACCTCTGCCGAACCTAAAATGTAATCGTTGTAAAGTTCGGGTGTATATTTTTGTGTGGACAGGTCCATTTCCATACTTCTGAGGAAAAGAATGATCAGCTCCTCATCTATCTGATACTGATTGACAACCTTTTGAAATGAATTCAGGATAGGATTTAAGCTAATGCCCAGGTTAATGGCTTCAAAAGTATCATCCTTAAATTTTTCCAGTAAAAATTTCTTGTCATATTGATGAAAGCTGTCTACAATTTCATCTGCCAAACGTACGAAGCCGTAGATAGCATGTATGGGTTGGCGAATTTCTTTGCCGAGAAAATAAATACCATAAGAAAAGCTTGTGCTATATAACTTAGTGGTAAGCCGGCTGCAATTGCCAGATAATTGATCGAAGATTTCTTTCATGTATGTGAGGGTAATTCTATTGTTTTTTCAAATTCATCAAGCGTTTTAATCCAATTGATGTGATCGATACGGTCAAGCTTACCAATCACCTCACTATTCCCGGCGAGATGGATTTTTGTGTCCGAGCATATTTCAGACAATTGATCGATGTATTGTTGTGCCGCTGGCGCTAACCTCGATTTGATCATAAAAAGCATAACGTGACCTACATTTAACGTAGAAAATATGCGCTTAATCGAATCCAGCGGAACTCTGCAACCTAAAAAAATTACGTGATGATGTTGCATCCTCAGCATGTAGCTGGCAAAAAGCAGTCCGATATCGTGGTCCTCATCTTCAGGTAAAAAAAGCAGCCAGCTTTGCCCGGAATTTTCCATTAACGGAAGATTGTTAATATGAGTAAATATTTTTTGGCGGATAATATTGGATAAAAAGTGTTCATGTGCAGGGCAGATATCATCTTTTCGCCACATCAACCCTAAGCGTAACAATAAAGGATAGATTATTTTCCGGTAGCAGTTAGAAAGTCCAAATTGATTAATGCTTTGGTCCATTAGCTCATTAAAAGCGTGTTCATCAAAAGCCAGTCCATATTTAATCAATTGAGCAACATAATAATCGTCTTGTTTATCGCCAAGAGAATAATTGAACTGTTCATCAAGCAATTTATCCATTTCGCTATCCGAAAGGCTGCATATTTTTGAAATTTTTAAACCGCTTTTATTTAAACTTACAATATTTAACAGTTTCCGAAGCTGCTGATCATCGTATAAACGCGTATTGCCTTGAGATCTCAACGGACTCAGTGCATGGTAACGTTGCTCCCAGATCCTGATGGTATGAGAATGGATGCCGGACAGCTGTTCAAGATCTGCTATAGAGTAGGTCATTTTTGTTTAAATATATGCAATAAAAACTTAAACAAAAAGCAGGTAAAAAAGTTTTTGATTAAATGTACAGTAAATTAGCCTTAAACTTAAGGTCCCGCAGATGACCTATTTAAAAAATTACATTTGCAGCATCCTGAATTCTGGAATTTCATACGTTAATAAGTAAGCTTATTATCTGTTGTATACCTGGCGGTACCATTTGTAACCTGAAGAAATCACAGCGAGAAGATCGAATTAAAAAGTTGATGAAATTCAAAAGTAAATATGAATGCTAGATAATGGCAAGTCATGAGTCCCTATAACAGGTATATACGATTTAAAAGAATATCAACTTTTCAAATACATAAAAAAATACTTCCGCAACGTGTTTTTCTTTTGTTTTATTTAATGAAATTGTAATTTGCACCAACTAACCTATAAAAAATGTCGATAAGTTGCATTGCGATTGATGATGACCCTCATTCCTTGGAGAGCTTGGTGACATATATGGAAAAACTTCCTGACTTAAAGCTCATCAAAACTTTTACCGAACCGCTTCAAGCCCTTTCAGAAATAACGGCGTCCAACCCGGTCGATATTATTTTTATGGACGTTGAAATGCCTTCGCTTTCCGGAATCGAACTGGCCGGCTTATTAAGGCAAAAAACAAATTATCTGGTTTTTACCACAGCACATACCAGGTATGCACTCGACGCCTTTAAGGTACAGGCAGATGCTTATTTGCTTAAGCCCTACTCTATTATACATCTGGCCAAAACGATAAACAACCTTTATCCCACCGGGACAAGAACCAGACATCCTTTTTCCATTTTAGATGAACATTTTTTCTATATACCCCTAAAGGGAGAAAATGGCGACCTGGTAAGGATAGATTTGAATGAGCTAATTGCTATTGAAGAAATAGGTGAAGACATTCAATTTAAAACCACAAAAAATACTTTCCTGAGTTCGAAATATAACTTCACGAAAACGCTTAAGATGCTGAAGGAGAATCCTGCTTTTATTCAGATCACCCCAACGGTAGTGATTGCAAAGCAATACATTAAAAGTGTTCTTGACGACAAAATACTCCTTTCGGGTGAGACATCTTTTACTGTTTCACAAACTTATATAGAACTTTTTTCGAAATTTATCGAACAGAATTCTTTACAGACAGGTGCTCATCCAAACACCCTGATGTAGCATTTAACCGTCTGCTATCAACACCTGCAACACATTTTGATGCAGGATTGAAACATTACGTTCAAAACTTTGTATTAGGATAAACTATTTTATTATTTAATTGATTTTATCTGTTTTGAAAAGAGTGTTGGTTGTGGATGATGATCCAGATGTATTAGAAGTTTTCCAGGAGGTATTAGAGACTGAACATTATAAGGTTTACCCATTACTTTCTCCAAGATATATTTTTAAAACCATTAAAGATTTCAGACCCGATCTGATTATTCTGGACATCATGTTGAATGGAATGGATGGCCGAGCTGTGTTTAAAGAATTAAGGTTAAACCCTGAAACAGCTGGCATACCTATTATTATGGCATCGGCCAGGTATGATGAAAATTATATCGCATCACAAAAATACCATCCCGATGATTATTTGGAAAAACCCTTCAACATCACAGATTTACTTCGAAAAGTAGGTGCATTAATGGAAAACTAAAAAGACAGATATGAGATTAAAACTTTTAACATTTTTTCTAGGGTTGTTTGGGATGGCTTCGATCAAAGCGCAGGCACAAACGAGACCAGACAAACTCTACTCAATGAGTGGAATCGGATTTGCATTACCCGTGGGCGAGACCTCAGATTATTTTAAACCAAAATTCTCAACATCGTTAGGCCTGAATTTAGGTTTGGGTAATCATGGTTTGTTCCTTTATCCAAAAGTAAGCTTACATGCTTTCACTTTTAATCAGATTACGCCAGATGAAGGTTACAATTATACCTTACAGAAAGGAAGAGCAACTACCTATCTATTAAACGTAGCCTTGGGTTACCGTAAAATCGTTAACAAATGGGCATTTTATGGTTTTGCCGGTGCAGGTGGCGGGTTTATCCTGACTCCTCAGGCAACAGTTAATTCATCAAGTTTACAGGTGATACAAAATAATAAATCTAATGGTTTAGGAATTGCTGAAGGTGGTGCAGGCATAGAGTACAATATTGGAGGTGCCAACTTGTTTGTTGAAGCTGGTTACATGTATGGTTTTAGTAAAATACAGAACAGGGCCTTTAATACTGTACCCATCTCTGTGGGTATTAAACCTAATTTAAGCAAATTGCTTAATAAACTTAAATAAAAGTTATATACAACTACGGAAGCGGTTACGTTAAATAGGTAACCGCTTTTTCTGTGCTAAAGAAATAATCAAAATATTTTTTATACTAATTATTTTAGTATAAATTTGTAATTCAAATTATTTTAATGTTATACGCAATAGTAGATATTGAAACCACTGGTGGTCATGCCTCGGCAAATGGCATTACCGAAGTTGCCATTAACATTCATGATGGTAACGAGATCGTTGAATCTTATACTACGCTGATTAATCCCATGCAGCCAATACCTGCGCACATTACGGCACTTACCGGAATTGATGATGACATGTTGATGAATGCTCCAACATTTGACGAAGTTGCACTACAGATTTATCAACTCTTAAGTAATAAGGTTTTTGTGGCGCACAATGTAAATTTCGACTATTCCTTTTTAAAGCATCACCTGGCAGCTTCAGGATATGATTTACAATGCAAAAAGCTGTGTACCGTAAGATTAAGCAGAAAATTAATTCCGGGTAAATCGTCTTATAGCCTTGGAAAGCTTTGTACAGCCTTACAGATCCCCATTCAAAACCGGCATCGCGCTGCAGGAGATGCAAATGCAACCAGTATCCTGTTCAATCTGTTGCTGGAGTACGACCAGGAGGGCGTCATCGCAGAAATGCTTAAAAAAACATCGAAAGAGCAGGTTTTACCTCCTCATTTAGATAAAGCGTCTATCCTGAAACTGCCCCACCAGCCTGGCGTTTATTATTTCAAGGATAATAAAGGCAAAATTATTTATGTTGGAAAGGCAAAAAATCTTAAGAAACGTGTAACCAGTCACTTTACCGGTAATACCCCCAATCGGCAGCGTCAGGAATTTTTACGTAACATCCATCATGTAGATTATGTAACGTGTGGAACGGAACTGATGGCCCTGATTTTAGAAGCCAATGAAATTAAACGTCTCTGGCCTGAAAACAACCGGGCAATGAAACGTTATGAACATAAATATGACTTATACGTTTTCGAAGACCAAAACGGCTATTTGCGCTTAGCGATAGATAAACACAAAAAGAACAACAATGCCCTGCAAAGTTTTAACAGTTTACTGGAAGGTTATAACTTTTTAAATCATTTGATTGATAAATACCAGCTTTGTGCCAAACTGTGCTATCTGCAGAAAACAGCAACAAAATGTTACGCGCATGAGAATGGACAATGTTTTGGTGCATGCAGTGGAATAGAAACGGTAAGTGTTTACAACAAAAAACTAAATGCGGCCTTAATGGATGTTCAAAACCAGCAACCGAGCTTTGCATTGGTAGATGACGGAAGAAAGGAAGATGAATTCAGTTGTTTGGTAGTAGAAAACGGGAAATTTTATGGCATGGGTTACTTTACGGATAAAAATTATTTATCAGATGGATTATCGCCAATTAGAAATGATTTAGCAACCTATCAATCCAATAGTTACATTTTAAATTTAATTCTAAATTATGCAGAGCAAAACCCGCAGAAATTGTATAAATTGTAAAACTTAATTCCAGTGCTACTCAAGGTTATTTCAATTTTACTATTATCACTAATCTCATCGTGGTGTTTGGGTCAGAGTAACAATAGCCCAAATATTGATTTGAATCAACAAAATATCGGGAAAAGTCTCTTTAAAAAATTTAAAGGAGGCGATTTAAAGTCGACTTATCTTGGAAAAATATCAGATACAAGTGGTAAGGTTAGATTTTATGTTGTTACAGAGTTTATGAGATTCAGGGCTGCTATTGTATACCACAGAAAGAGCAAGCTGATATTTTACAATTCAAGTAAAAAAGTTAACGTGCAATATTACTTTGATATGCCTGAAGAGCTTCCATTTAGATTAGAGTCGAACACGCTCTATTTTCGTGATAGTAACGAAAAATTATCATTATTAACATTACAAATAGGCGAACAGTTGCCGAAGCGCATTTTCAATAGCTATTAAATTTCGTCGTAAATCATTACTTATAATTTAATTACCATTGATGAATAAAAACAGGGAAACACTAATTGTCTCAAACAACCCTATAAATTTTCGTTTTTAGCAAGCTTGTCCTATCTAATGCTTACCTATCTTTACCTTAAACAAAATATAAACGTTATGACAAAATCACTATGGATCAACCTTCCGGTAAAGGACATCAATAAATCTAAGGCGTTTTTTACAGCTTTAGGCTTCAGCCTTAACCTGCAATATGGCGCCCGAGCGGATTCGGCCTGCCTTTTAATAGGAGAAAGCAACTTCGCAATCATGCTTTTCGAAGAAAATCTGTATGAGAGTTTTATAGGTATAAACATTGCCGATAGACGTAATGGAGGCGAAGTGTTATTTTCTTTCGATGCAGAAAGTCCGGAAGAGGTAGATAGCCTTGCTCAAAAAGTGGTGGATGCCGGTGGCACACTCTATGGAGAACCTGGTTACAAAGATGGCTGGATGTACGGTTGTGGTTTTGTTGATCTGGATGGTCAAAGATGGAATATTCTTTACATGGACATGAGCAAAATGCCTTTGGGTTAGTTTTCTTTTCGTAGAAAACTGATAAGTGATCATAGCCTCTGATCACTGGTCGTAGCGTCTCGCTACGACCCAAGATATTTACACTTCTTCTAAGGCTGTTTTTATATTTGTATAGATATAATCAAGATCTTCATCACTAATGATATAAGGGGCAAGGATATAAATGATATTCCCTAATGGCCTCAATATAATTCCTCTGTCTAAAAAATAATTATACAACAGGTTACGAAGATTACTTAAATAAGAAGTTTCATTTCCAGTTTGCCATTCAATGGCAATAATGGTTCCCGTTTGCCTCACCGCTTTAACTTTAGGATGCGCCTTTATATCTTGTAAGAACAGGGCATGTTTGGCCTCTACCCTTTTGATGTTAGCCATTGTTTCATCTTGCAGTAGAATATCTAAACTTGCTAAAGAAGCAACACAAGCAATCGGGTTTGCCGTAAAAGAGTGCCCGTGGTAAAGCGTTTTTAATTTATCATCACTTAAAAAAGCTTCATATATTTCATTGGTACAGGTTGTGATTCCCAATGGCATAGTTCCACCGGTTAAACCTTTACTTAAACAAACAATATCGGGTTTATTGCTTAGTTTATCACAGGCAAAGTAACTGCCCGTTCGGCCGAAACCAGTCATTACCTCGTCAGCAATGATCAAAATACCTGCTTGCTTACAGGCAGCAATTAGTTCATCAAGATATTTTGCTTCATACATCAGCATACCGCCAGAACCTAAAATCAAGGGCTCAAAAATGAAACATGCTGTATCGGTAAGATGTGAGATGTAAGAGGTTAGATATGAGATATTATCTTCACCAGGCAGATCGATGAAATCTACATCAAACAACAAACTATTAAAAGCATCGGTAAAAATACTGCGTCCACTTACAGACATGGCGCCGAAAGTATCTCCGTGATAGGCATTTTTAAAAGCCAGAATCCGGGTTTTAGGCTTTCCCTTATTGTCCCAGTACTGCAAACACATTTTCAAAGCTACCTCAACCGCTGTTGAACCGTTATCAGTATAAAAAACTTTTTCCTGTTTACCTGGTAATATGGGCAATAGCCTTTCCGCGAGCAATACGGCAGGTTCGTGCGTAAAGCCTGCAAAAATTACATGCTCAAGTACCGTAAGCTGTTCGGCTACCTTTTTTGCAATATGAGGGTGTGCATGGCCATGGATATTAACCCACCATGATGAAACCGCATCAATATACCTTTTCCCATTTTCATCAAAAACATAAACGCCCTCTCCACGCACAATCGGAATATGAGGCAAGGCATTTTTCATCTGGGTATAAGGGTGCCAGATCACCTTTTTATCGCGCTCAGTTAAATTAAGTTCGGAGTTTGGAGTTTGGGGTTTGGAGATATCGGACATCAGAATTTATGATTTATATTGATTTTTTAGAAGCTGAGCTACAGTTTTATCTGTTTTAAAGGTGATGTCATCGAGATTTAAATCATCAATTTTTACCCATCTGAAAGCCTGAAGGATCTCCCCCTCTCCATCGAAATCGTAAATGGTTTGTTTAAATGCTAACTGCAGGGGTGCTTTTTCCTTAACCAGATAGTATACACTGATCACCTGGCTATCGTTAAACGATGATTTTTCGTAAAAATCTGTCGTGTAAAAATGTGATAATACCTCTATTTCAGCCTGGCACTCTTCCATAAATTCGCGCTTCAATCCCTCAATCAAACCTTCACCCAATTCTAAACCGCCACCTGGGAATTTACTGAAACGGATTCCATATTCCTCTTCGTCACTTACCAAAACCTCGTTATGGTGGTTAATCAAGAGCCCGTAAACACGGACATTAAAGTAGCTCATTATCGAAATGTTTTTTGTTTTTAATTACGATTTCAGGTGTCCAAACAATTTCTTTTTTGAAAGCCTCTGCCCTCACCGGGCATTCGCTCATGTGGCAGTAGTGGCAACACTCAGGCAAACAAGGGTCGGCATGGATAAACAGTTCAGCTTTACGTACGCCGTTAGAATTAATCAGTTCATCGATCTGAGAAATTTCACGGTGAACCTGGTTTAAATCGAAATAATAAGGCAATGTTACGTGGCAATCGATATGGAATTCAGGTCCATATTGCTGTGTGCGCAGGTTGTGCACATCAATCCATGGATTATGCCTGTTTTTTTGCAGCACTTCCACTACTTCTTCAACCAGTTTAAAATCACTTTCATCCATTAAGCCTCCTACCGAACCTCGGGTAAGCGTATAACCCGAATAAATGATATAAAATCCGACCAAAACAGAAAGGAAGCTATCCAGCCAAATTATATTTGTCAGCTGAATTAAAATCAAGCCCAGTACAATCCCTACACTGGTATAAGTATCAGTTAATAAATGTCGCCCATCAGCCTGCAAAGTAATTGAATGCTGATCTTTACCTACATTGATCAGATATAGGCCTACAATCATATTAATTACCCCGGTAATTCCAATTATCAACGTTCCGGTTAACAGTTCACCCACTACATGAGGATAAATAAGATTGTACGATGATTTAAAAATAATTACTACTCCCGCAATCAGAATGAGGATTCCTTCAACAAAAGCAGAAAAAAACTCCACTTTTCCATGTCCGTAAGGATGGTTTTCGTCGCGCGGCCGCGTACTTAGGTAAATGCTATAAAAGGCGAAACTACCGGCAATTACATTTACAATACTCTCTGCAGCATCGGTTAAAATCGCATTTGAACCTGTGATAAAATACGCAACAAACTTAGCCAACATTAGCACCACGCTCACAACAAGGGAGATTATTATTGCTTTCTTTTTTACCGACACACGAATATTTTTTTTCAAAAATACGCTTATCGGATAAATTAAATGAGAAAAACTGCGTCTTTTTTAGTGCAGAATAATATTTGGTTTATATATTTGCGGTCAAAGTAATTAACCATGAGCACCTTATCTAAAAGAATCAACAGCCTGTCAGAATCTGCAACCCTTAAAATGACCAAACTTGGTCGCGAACTAGCGTCAAAGGGCATTAATATAATCAGTTTAAGTGTTGGTGAACCCGATTTTAACACGCCAGAGCACGTAAAAAATGCTGCTAAACAAGCATTGGATGAAAATTATACCCGTTATTCTCCAGTACCAGGTTATCCGGAACTACGCCAGGCGATTGTTAACAAGCTGAAAACAGAAAACAACCTGGATTATGATATTTCGCAGATCGTTGTTTCAACGGGTGCAAAACAATCTTTATCAAATGTTATTCTCACCTTGATCGATCCAGACGATGAAGTCATTATCCCAACGCCTTACTGGGTTTCTTATTCGGAAATGGTTACCCTGGCAGAAGGAAAATCTGTTTTCATAGATACAGATATAGAGAGTGATTTTAAAATTACGCCTGCACAACTGGAAGCAGCTATTACACCGAAATCGAAATTATTTATGTTTTCTTCGCCATGTAATCCAACAGGATCGGTTTACAGCAAAGAAGAATTAGCGGCATTGGTAGCTGTTTTCGAAAAACATCCCAACATCTACATCCTATCTGATGAGATTTACGAGCATATCAACTTTGTAGATAAACACGAGTCTATTGCGCAGTTCGATAGCATTAAAGACCGCGTAATTATCGTTAATGGTTTCTCTAAAGCTTTTGCCATGACGGGGTGGAGGTTAGGTTATATTGCAGCAAATAAGGAGATTGCTGCTGCGAATGATAAATTACAGGGACAAACTACTTCGGGAACGTGTTCCATTGCGCAAAGGGCCGGGATTGTAGCTTACGAGCAAGGCTTAGCGAGTGTTCTGGAAATGAAAGAAGCATTTTTGCGCCGCAGAGAATTGGTTTACAACCTGTTAAATGATATACCGGGTGTAAAAACTAATCTTCCCGATGGGGCGTTTTACTTTTTTCCTGAAATCAGTTCTTTTTTTGGTAAAAAAGATGCTGACGGAAATGTCATCAAAGATTCTTCAGACTTAGCTTTATATTTATTAAACGTTGGTCACGTGGCAACCGTAGGCGGCGATTCTTTTGGCAACAATAATTACATCCGTTTATCTTATGCCGCTTCAGATGAAAGTCTGGTTGAAGCTTTGAGGAGAATTAAGGAAGCTTTAGGTAAATTAGCCTAATTCACGATAGATTTTAGTTAACTAAAACGTAAAGGCCGTACGATAAAAACTTATTGTAAGGCCTTTATTTATAAACGTATTATTCGATTTTTGGCCATCAAGTGAGTTTGAAATTATTCGAATAATGTGCCATCTCCTTTTTAACAGCCCACTATTTTTTATCGTAGCATCGTAATATCCGTTAAAAATTGTTGGATTTTGTTATTCAACCTATCGAAATCTGATAAAATATTTTCCACCTGCTTTAATTATAAACAGAAAACTGTAAATTGTTAACTGAAAACTGTTTATATGTTAAAAACGCTAGATCTGAGCCAGGTAATGGTGCTTGATATTGAAACCGTTCCGCAATATGCTTCTTTTCAGGAAGTACCACCTCATTTTCAAGAACTTTGGGAACAAAAAACGCATTATCAACGCAATGGCGAGCAAAGTGCTGAAGACTTTTACGACCGTGCAGGTATCATGGCTGAATTTGGTAAAATTATCTGCATCAGCCTGGGCATTTTCTACCTTGAGGAAAACACGCACAAACTGCGCATCAAATCCTTTTCTGGGCATGATGAACATCTAATACTTTCTGAATTTGCAGCGCTGCTTTATAAGCAAACACCTAACCTGATGTTCTGCGCCCATAACGGAAAGGAATTTGATTTTCCATACCTGTGCCGCAGGCTTTTAATCAACCAGATAGAAATTCCTGCACAGCTGGAATTATCGGGCAGAAAACCATGGGAAGTTAATCATATTGATACCATGGAACTCTGGAAATTTGGCGACTACAAACATTTCACCTCGCTTAACCTGCTTGCTGCCATTCTCGATATCCCAACGCCAAAAGATGACATTAACGGCAGTCAGGTGAAACAGGTATATTATGAGGAAAAAAACCTGCCCCGGATTGTGACCTATTGCCAGAAAGATGTAATTACTACCGCACAAGTACTGTTAAAATTTAAAGGGATGGATATAATTCCGGAAGAAAATATTACCATTGTAACCTGATGGCAGAATTAAAAATAAACATTCCCGAATACGCTCAAGAAAAGGGTGCTGTTTCGATCTGGGAAGATGGATTTATAATTAAAAGCGAAGTTCTGAATGATCAGATTATGATTTCAGCCAACCATGTCGGCTTAATTTCTTTAGCAAAACAGCTGCTTTCTCTGGCACATGCCGAAACTTCCTCTGGTTGCCATTATCATTTAGATGAACACAATAGTTTAGAGTCAGGTTCAAAAGAAATTGTAATCAGTAAAATTTAATGCTAAACGTTAAAAATTTAAATATCAATTTCTACAACCAGGAAGATAAAAGCTGGTTCAATGCCGTTAAAACCGTAAGTTTTAATGTTAGAAAAGGTACCGTTTTGGGTATAGTAGGCGAATCGGGCTCCGGAAAATCGGTTACGTCATTTTCCATTATGCGTTTACATGATGAGGGCCTGGCAAAAATCACGGGTGATATCGAATTTGAAGACCTCAGCCTGCTCAACTTAAATGCTAACGAGATCAGGCAAATCAGGGGGAATCAGATTTCGATGATTTTTCAGGAACCCATGACCTCCCTTAATCCTGTTTTTACTTGCGGCGATCAGGTGGCCGAAGCCATTATCCTGCACCAAATGGTAGATAAGGTCGAAGCAAAAAAACAGACCATTGCCCTGTTTAACGAAGTGCAGCTTCCGCGGCCGGAAAAAATATTTGACAGTTATCCGCACCAGATCTCAGGCGGACAGAAGCAGCGGGTGATGATTGCCATGGCCCTGAGCTGCAACCCGAAACTCCTCATTGCCGATGAGCCTACTACTGCCTTGGATGTAACCGTTCAGAAAACGATTTTACAATTGCTCCTTAAGCTCAAAACAGAGCGCAACATGGCCATGATCTTTATTTCGCACGATCTAGGTGTAGTAAATGAAATTGCCGACGAAGTGGCCGTGATGTATAAAGGCCAAATTGTGGAGCAGGGACCAGCAAAATCGGTGTTCGAAAATCCGCAACACCCTTATACCAAAGGTTTATTAGCCTGCAGGCCCTCGCCGAACTTACAATTAAAAAAATTACCGGTCGTAGCTGATTTTTTTAACAGCGAAACCAGAGACATACCTGCGTATCTGCTGGCTTCAAACCAGTTAACAGCAACAGAAATTGCAATAAGAAGGCAAACCTTGTACCAGCAAAAACCATTGCTGCAAATTAAGAATCTCTACACCTGGTATCCTGTCAGCAATGGATTATTCGGTAAAATTAACGATTATGTTAAAGCGGTAGATGGTGTGAATTTTGATGTCTTTCCGGGAGAAACCTTGGGCCTTGTAGGCGAATCGGGTTGCGGGAAAACTACGCTGGGGCGCACTATCCTCAGGTTAATCCAGCCAACTTCGGGTTCCGTTATATTTAACGGAGAAGACATAACACACCTGGGCAAAAATGAATTGCGAAAACTCAGAAAGGATATCCAGATTATTTTTCAGGATCCCTACGCGTCGTTAAACCCTAAATTAAGCGTCGGACAATCTATAATGGAACCCTTGCAGGTACACCGGCTTTATCAAAATGATACCGGACGCAAACAGAAAGTAATAGAACTTTTAGACAAAGTTGGTTTAAAAGCCGGGCATTTTAACCGCTACCCACACGAGTTTAGCGGAGGCCAGCGGCAACGCGTGGTTATTGCCAGGGCTTTGGCATTACAGCCTAAATTTATCATTTGCGATGAATCTGTATCAGCGCTTGATGTATCAGTTCAGGCGCAGGTACTCAACCTCATCAGGTCCTTACAGGAAGAGTTTGGGCTCACTTACATTTTCATTTCACATGACCTGGCGGTAATCAAGCATATTTCTGACCGGATTTTAGTGATGAATAAAGGTAAAATTGAAGAAGAAGGCTTCCCTGAAGAATTGTTTAATGGCCCTAAGGCCGAATATACCCGGAAACTTATCGCCGCTATTCCCGGCCAGCCATAAATTATGCAAAGATTTTTTTCTATTACTGTTATACTGCTGCTTTACATAGCAACCTACGCGCAAAAAGTAGAAATAATACAATCAGGCCCTATTTTTAAGCAGGCGCCTTTTGAAGCCTGTCATGCTTCAACACTGGTTGATCTCGGAAACGGAAAAATTATGGCTGCCTGGTTTGGAGGCAAACATGAAGGAAGCAAAGACGTGGTTATTTGGTCGGCAGTAAAAGACGGCACCGAATGGAGCCAGCCTATTGAAATTGCCAACGGGATACAAAACGATACCAGCCGTTTAGCCTGCTGGAATCCGGTTCTTTTTAAAGCAAAAAACGGCATCTTATTTTTACATTACAAAGTAGGCTTAAATCCCCGTACCTGGTGGGCCGAATATAAAACATCTGCCAACAATGGTAAAAGCTGGTCTGAAGCTAAAAAATTACCGGAAAATTTCCTGGGACCTATCAAAAACAAACCCATCCAACTGGCAAACGGAACCATCCTCTATCCGTCAAGCACCGAAAGTCAGAATGAAAAAACGTGGCATATCCATATCGAAAAATCGGATGCAAATGGCAAAAACTGGAAAAAAATTCAGATCAACTGCGATACCTTTGGCGTTATCCAGCCCTCCATTCTTACATACCCCAATGGAAAACTACAATTACTTTGCAGGAGTCGCCAAAATGTGATTGTAGAAAGCTGGTCTGCAGATCATGGGGAAACCTGGTCAAAATTAAAACCTACCCAACTGCCTAACCCAAATTCGGGCAGCGATGCGGTAACTTTGAAAGACGGCCATCAATTGCTGGTTTATAATCCGTTAACCGCGGGTAAAAACTGGTGGGAAGGCCGCTCAGTATTAAAGCTGGCCATATCAACCGATGGTAAAAACTGGAAAGATATTTACACCCTCGAAAACCATTTGAAAGGCGAATATAGCTACCCAGCCATTATTCAGGATAAAAATGGAAACATCCATATCAGTTATACAGCTGAGCGTAAAAACGTTACCTATGTTGAACTTAAATTAACAACATCATAGTTGGAATCTTCATCTCATATCTCCAATCTCACGTCTCAAATCTCAAATCTCACATCGTCAATCTCACATCTCCAGTCTCACTTCTCAAACCCCTTACCTACATTTTACACGGCAAATCCTGCCACTTACCTATCTTTTCTGTATCTTCGATAAATTCAGTTTAGCGTATGGCAAAGAAAAAATCGGCAAATATAAAATTGGTTCTGAATCAATTGGTTAGTGATATTTTTGAAAAAAACAATAATCAGTTGCTCAATTATAAACAGGTTTCGGCCAAATTGAACCTAAATGATCAGGAATCAAGAGAAACGATTTTAGAGATATTAAAAGAGGGAAAAAACGACGGCATTTTCCTGGAACCACAAAAAGGTAAATTTAAACTTAAAGAACTGCAGAACTTTATTATTGGCACCGTAGATATGACGGCTGATGGTTCAGCTTATATCGTTCCTGAAGACGAGTTTGAAAAAGATATTTTTGTCGCTCCCCGCAAGCTTAAAAATGCGCTGCATGGCGATACGGTAAAAGCTTATGTTTTTGCCAAAAAGCGTGGCCGGAAAAATGATGGCGAGGTTGTCGAAATCATTAAAAGAGCAAAATCAGATTTTACAGGTGTGATTAAAATATCAGATCACTTTGCCTTCGTCATTGCCGATGATAAAAAAATGATGCATGATATTTTTGTGCCACTGGCTGATACGCATGGCGCAAAAAGCGGCCAACGGGTATTGGTAACATTATCCGACTGGCCAGAAAGCGCTAAAAACCCGGTAGGTATTGTAAAACATGTGCTGGGCAACCAAGGTGAAAACAACACCGAAATGAACGCCATTCTGGCTCAATATGGCTTTCCGCTCGAGTTTCCTGCACAGGTAGAAAAAGAAGCCAATGCCATTCCGGAAGAAATTTCTGCTGCTGAGATTGCTAAACGCAAAGATTTTAGAAAGGTGTTAACCTTCACTATTGACCCGGCTGACGCAAAGGATTTTGATGATGCCATTTCTTACCAGAAACTACCAAATGGAAACCATGAAATCGGGATCCATATTGCCGATGTTTCACATTATGTGCTCCAGGGAACTGAACTTGATAAAGAAGCTTACAGCCGAGCGACTTCGGTTTACCTGGTTGATCGTGTAATCCCAATGCTGCCTGAGCGTTTAAGTAACGGCGTATGCTCGCTTCGTCCGCATGAAGATAAATTGTGCTTTGCTGCAGTTTTTGAACTCGATGAGCAGGCAAACATCCAAAACGAGTGGTATGGCCGCACCGTAATCCACTCCGATCGCAGATTTACCTACGAGGAAGCACAGGAAGTAATTGAAAATAAAACCGGCGATTACGCAACCGAAATACAAAAACTGAACGAGCTGGCTTACATCCTGCGCGACCGCAAGTTTAAAAATGGCGCCATCAGCTTTGAAAGCACTGAAGTTAAATTCAAACTCGACGAAGCGGGTAAACCTATAGGCGTTTACGTTAAAGAACGCAAAGATGCCCACAAATTGATCGAAGATTACATGCTTTTGGCCAACCGCAAAGTAGCTGAATTTATTGCCAAAAAAAGTAAGGGTAAGCAAAAATTAACTTTTGTTTACCGGGTACACGATTCGCCAAATATGGAAACCCTTGAAACTTTTGCCAACTTTGCTTCCCGTTTTGGTTACAGAATCAACACCAAATCTGATAAGGAAATTGCCAAATCACTAAACCATTTAATGGCCGATGTTGAAGGCAAAAAAGAGCAGAATATTTTAACCTCACTGGCCATTCGTTCTATGGCCAAAGCCATTTATACCACAAAAAAAACAAGTCATTATGGTTTGGCTTTTGATTATTATACACATTTTACCTCGCCAATCCGCCGTTATCCTGACGTAATGGCCCACCGTTTACTGCAAACCTATTTAGATGGGGGCAAATCGGCCGATATGGAATTTTATGAAGTTGCTTCTGTCCATTCTTCGGCAATGGAAAAACGGGCGGCTGAAGCTGAAAGAGCATCAATTAAGTACAAGCAGGCCGAATTTTTAGAAAACAATATTGGTACCGAATACAAGGGTGTTATTTCTGGCGTTACCGAATGGGGCATGTATGTAGAAATTGAAGAGAATAAATGCGAAGGTATGATCCGTTTACGCGATATATCTGATGATTTTTATGTGCTAGACGAAAAAAACTATTGTATTGTTGGCCAAAGAAAAAAGAAAAAATATCAACTGGGAGATGAAGTAATGATCCGTGTAAAAAAAGTTGACCTTTCTAAACGTCAGATCGATTTCACCCTAATTCCTGATTAAAAAATTAAGACATTTGTGCCCGAAACACAATGTTGAAACAGAACATGCATACGACAGAACAATTACAGCAGATTTTAGATACCGCAATACAAAATTTAAATTTACCAGGTTACCCGAAACAACTTTACGATCCAATCAGTTACATTATTAACCTCGGCGGCAAACGCGTAAGGCCCCTGTTGGTACTTATGGCTACTGAATTGTTTGGTACAGATGCCAATGAATCTGTACATGCTGCCATGGCTATCGAAATTTTCCATAATTTCACCCTGGTACATGATGATATCATGGATAATGCACCATTACGCAGAGGACAGGCAACCGTACACGAAAAGTGGAGCACCAATGTGGCTATCTTAAGCGGTGACGTGATGATGGTAGAAGCCAATAAAAACCTGGCGAAAGTAAATCCAGTTTTTTTGAAAGATTCGCTTGATACTTTTAATAGTACTGCACAAGGCGTTTGCGAGGGACAACAGCTGGATATGGAATTTGAAGGACGTGATGATGTAAGTATTGCGGAGTATATCAACATGATCAGACTTAAAACAGCCGTACTGCTGGGAGGCGCACTTAAATTAGGAGCAATAATTGCCGGTGCACCGGCAAAAGATGCCGACCTCATTGAACAATTTGGTGAAAACATAGGCATTGCCTTTCAACTGCAGGATGATATTTTAGATGTTTATGCCGATCCTGAAAAGTTTGGCAAACAGGTTGGTGGCGATATTATTGCCAATAAAAAAACTTTCTTATTGCTAAAAGCTCTTGAACTTGCGGAAGGCGACCACAAAGCTACATTGAATACCTGGACCACTGCTAAAGCATTTAATGCACAAGAAAAGGTAGAAACCGTTAGGGCAGTTTACGATACCCTGGATATACAGCAAATTGCCAGAGAACACATGAACCATTACCGGGATAAAGCCCTGGCCTTATTTGCACAGATCAAGGTGAGCGATGAAAGAAAAGCCAGCCTGTTAACACTTACCCACCAGTTAATGGCCAGGGAATATTAAAAAAGCGGGCTTAATTGGTTTGAAAAAGCGTCATATAGACTGAAGCACGTTACTGTCTTAAGATCGGGAAAGATCTTTCCCGTTCATACTCCCGGCTTCGTTGCCCCGGATCGCATCGAAGCCGATACTGAAAGATCCAAATATAAAGCCTTCTTAAAACGGCAGCCATCACTAGCTTTCGCATTAAGATGGCTTTGTGCCTAAGCTTTAACCAACTTATACTTAATCCAAAAATCAGACTGTTTAGTGGCAATTCTACCGCTTTCCTGCGGCCCTTGTCCACGGCTACGGCTCATCCCCCCTCCAGATCTTCCTCCACCCATACCACCGCGGCCACCGCTCATTCCACCCATGCCTTTTCCACCCGAAAAACCGCCTGCTCTGCCCCCTTTTTCCTGCCTGCCTGATTGATGCATAGCAGTTCTATCGGGCTGATTAATTTTAATGTGATAAACCAATGGCTTTTTTGCCTCTACATTTACGCCCAGTTGTGCCAGCGGAATACGGAGTTCGTAAATCAGGTCTTTATTGGGGTGTATACTCATACCAGTTTCAATCCCACTCTGGTTCTCTGCAGATAAATCACCATCGACAATGTTTTTGAACCCAGAAACACGGATGCTTTTATTCATTGTTGAAGGGTCGTGCGACATTCCCATATCTATGTTAGGTTGCGCTATATGATTTGGGGATATATTTACATCTTTAACCTCATGTGGTCTTTCCATCAGCGGAAAGGTCAATTGAATCCCATCCTTCTTTTTGCCTGCTGTATTAATGTTTAAGGTAATGCCTCCGCTCAATACACTGAACGTAGTTTGCGGATCCAGAGATTCGATAATAATGTAAAGATTCTGGTCATCATTAGCGAGCGCAAAAGCCAGCCGTGTAGCATCGTTATACTGGCTAAGTGGTTCATTCCATTCGTTCGATATACCGTCGGCCTTAAAAGGCTTTACCATGCGCATATTTTCTTCTACATCTTGCGCATACAGGAAACTGCTTGAAATAAGTAATGGAATTAATAAGGATATCTGCTTCAGATTCATGGGTTTGGTTTTAAATCACTACCCAAATCTAAAAGTCTGAAATGTTAATTTTTGTTATTTAACAGGGTTTAACAATTCAGCGGAGTCGCCAGTCCGAAGTTCGATGTCAGTTAAACGAAGGATAAATCAGCAAAAGAAAATCGGGTCATTGCAAGGAGGAACGACAAAGCAATCTTAATCTTGTGATTTTAGGATAAGGTTAATCAATCAGCTGGAAGTTGCTGTGCTGACTGAGAAAGCCAGTTCGCAACTGTAGTTTCAGCTATAACAAAAAAAGGTCCTGATTTGCACCAGAACCCTTTTTATATTCGTTTCGTACTAATTATTCTGCAGCTGCAGCTTCTTCAGTAGTTTCGTCTTTTTTAACTGCTTTTTTTGCAGGTGCTTTTTTTGCAGGTGCAGCTTCAGCTACAACTTCATTTTCTGCAGTTGCTTTTTTAGCAGCTGGCTTAGCAATTGCTGCTTCGATCTGCGCATCAGTGATAGGAAGAATAGAAACATATGATTTGTTATCTTGTTTCTTTTTGAAAACAACAGTACCATCAACTAAAGCAAATAAAGTATGGTCTTTACCAATACCCACTCCTTTATCAGGATGGTGTTTTGTGCCGCGTTGACGTACCAAAATGTTTCCTGCAACAGCTAACTGACCACCGAAAACTTTAATACCTAAACGCTTACTGTGCGATTCACGTCCGTTTTTCGAACTACCGGCTCCTTTTTTGTGTGCCATGATTTTATATTTTGTAACCCGCTAAAGCGGATTATTGGGTTAACAATTAATTATAACGTGATGTCAGAAATCTGAATCTTAGTGAAAAACTGGCGGTGACCATTTTTCTTTTTGTAACCTTTTCTACGTTTTTTGTGGAAAACGATTACTTTATCACCTTTTAAATGAGATACGATCTTAGCTGAAACTTTAGCACCTTTAACTGCAGGAGCACCTACAGTAATTGCACCACCGTTATCAACCAACAATACATTATCAAATTCAATACTAGCGCCTTCATCTCCTTGTAATCTGTGTACAAAAAGGTGCTGGTCTTTAGCAACTTTAAATTGCTGCCCTGCTATATTTACTATTGCGTACATTGTTTAAATATTAGTTTTTTAATTTTTATTTAACGAGGTGCAAATATAGAATAAATTCAATTAACACACAAACAGATATCGAAAATATTTTTCGTCAAAACGTTCCCCTCGTTTCAACCAAAACTTCCTGATCCGTTTAACCATCCGGTTATGTTTTTCTAAAGCGCCAATATACGTATTTTAGTTCCTTTCTTGCATCCTGCACACACGCTGTCTACAACACAATAGCAATGAAAGGCCTCCGCTTTTTCAGCGATGCTTATCATCTATAATGGAAATACTCTCGTTTGTAGAGTTCCAGGGCGCACAAGCTTTGTTTCTAAACCCGATAGAGCGGAATAGCCCGGAGCGCAGCGAGGACTATAAGCGAAAGCGGGGCCGCAAGCCGCCAAGAAACACCGAATGCTCATTTCCAAATATTATTTCTGTCGGTTCCAACTACACTCAAATGACATATCAAAAATCTAGGTGTCTATGCATCTTTGTAAATAAACACGTCCTCTCTCCTTCTCAATTTTCCATTTTCCATCTTCCTTTTTTACATCTTCCATTTCCATCATCTGTCTTCCATTTTACCCATCCTCCCGTTAAAAAATGTTAAAAAACTTTTCTAATTACGAAAACTT
Source organism: Pedobacter sp. BG31 (assembly GCF_042464845.1). Taxonomy (NCBI): domain Bacteria; kingdom Pseudomonadati; phylum Bacteroidota; class Sphingobacteriia; order Sphingobacteriales; family Sphingobacteriaceae; genus Pedobacter; species Pedobacter sp. BG31. The sequence goes on along the minus strand of NZ_JBHNZK010000019.1, from coordinate 20,133 downwards.
CGTAGATTTACGAAAATTAAATAGATAACTAAATAACCATATCATGAAACAAATTTTTACTACTTGCCTGGCTACAGCCATTTTACTCTCAGCAAAGGCCCAGGAACCAGACAAAGCTTTGGCCAGGGTGCGCTACACTTTTACACACGTAACCGATACGACACAGAAAGATAAACCCAAAGTAGAAAATATGCTGCTTGTAACCGGTAAAAATGCATCTGTATTTACCAGTTACGATAAAATGAACCAGGCAAAGAACATGCAAATGCAGATCATGGAGCAAATGAAAAACCAGGCAGGTAATGGAAACGTGAAAATTGAAGTAAAAAGTGAAACGAAAGCACCACTTACCCAGGAAGACTATTTCTTTTTTGCAAATGAACATAAAATGATTACCAAAGAGCGCGTATTTAACAATTACCTAATTGAAGAACCTGCTCCAACCATTAGCTGGAAGATATTAAAAGATACGATGAGCTTTTCGGGAATTGCCTGTCAGAAAGCAACTACACATTTTAAAGGCCGTAACTGGATAGCCTGGTTTGCAACCGATATTCCGTTTCAAAGCGGTCCATGGAAATTAAATGGTTTACCTGGTTTAATTATAGAAGCTTACGATGATAAAAAAGAAGTGAAATTTGAATTTGCCGGACTTGAAAATGTAAAGGAAACAAATGCTACAGACAATCCCGATGGAGAGGTTAAAATTGCAGCCCCAAGTGGCGGAGTGAGTTCGGTAAAGATTATGGGCATGGATATTAGCACCAGTTACCTTGGATCTGAAATTAAATTACCAACAAATGCAATAAAAACCACAAGAAAAGAACTCGATAAACTTAAAACAGCACGCGATAAAGATCCGCAAGGTTTTATGCAGGCCCAAATGGCTGCAAATGGAATGCAAGGTTCATTCAAAACCAATCAGGCGCCACGTCCTGTAAGCAAGACCGCAAATAAAGCTGAAATCAATAATCCGATAGAAATTGCAGATAAAAAATGAGAAAGTTCATTTTCAGCTGCTGGCTCTTGCTGGCAGCGCTTTCTGTTGCTGCACAAAGGCCACTTAAAGGATTGGTAAAAGACACCAGTGGCAAAGGTGTTGAATCCGTTAACGTTACCTTAAAAGATGCCGGCGGTAACATCATCAATTTTACCAGAACGAATAAAAATGGCGCCTTTACCATCGAACTCAAAAACGAAGCCATTGCAGGTTACCACCTTGAAGCTTCGAGCATTGGTTTTAAAAAGATGGTGACCACCGTAACCGACGTTGCTAAAAATTATGAGGTGATTTTACAACCCAGCGAAACCACACTGGAAACGGTAACTGTTAAAAACAGACCATCATTGACATCCAGGGGCGATACTTTAAATTACCGCACGGCTGACTTTGCCGATAAGCAAGACAGAAGTATTGGCGATGTATTAAAAAAAATGCCCGGTGTTGAGGTGGCCGAGGATGGCAAGATCACCTACAATGGAAAATCAATATCTAACCTATATGTGGATGGGGATAATCTATTAGATGACAAGTACAATATAGGCACCAAAAGCATTCCGCATGGGGCAGTTGATAAGGTCCAGGTTATTCAGAACGATCAACCTATTAAAATGATGCGCAAAAATAATATGAGTGATGATGTTGCCTTAAACCTGGTGATCAAAGATGAACCTAAGCTTAAAATGATGGGAGATGCCACTGTTGGTGCCGGGGTCCCCAATCGATTTGATGAAAACCTAACCGCCATGTTGTTTAATAAAAAGCTAAAATTTATCAACAACATAAAAGGAAACAATATCGGCATTGATCCGGGCAGCGATCTTATTGCACATAATTTTTCCGATTATGCAAAAAAACTGGATAACGATAAACCAAACGGACTGCTATCCACCGGTGCTGCCGGGGTACCATCCCTGCCACAAAGCAGATATCTGTTTAACAAAGCTGGCCTGATTAACCTTAACAATTTATACAAGTTTAATCCAGACCTCCAGTTAAGGGCCAATATCTCCTATCTATACGACCAGAGACATCAGGAATACAATAAATTTTCGGAGACTTACCTTCCCGGTCAAACCATACGTTATGCAGAAACACAAAACAATGCCATTAATCCACAAAAAATCAGGGCGCAGTTTAACCTGAATGGCAATGCGGAACGATACTATCTGAATAACAATCTGGTATTGGAATATACCCCTTTCAAAACCACATCGGATTTAATAATTAATAACGTAGCAGCCAACCAGATCCTTAAACAGAAAACTTTCGATTTATCGAACGAATTTAATTACCGAAAAAAGTTAAAATCAGAGGATGTAATCAATCTCTACTCCTATTTAAACCATACTGCTCAACCCGAAACCCTAAATATTACACCCGGGCTAAACCCTGATATTTTAAATAATGGAAACAGTTATCTTGATTTAACACAACAGATCAAACTACCAACCTGGTACACCAATAACTATGTGTCATTCGCTTTTGTAAAAAACAATTTCGTACAAACCTACAAAGCAGGCTTTAATGTGCAGCAACAGCAGCTTAATTCAGTGCTATACCGCACGCAAAATAATCAGCAAACGGAACCCGTTACAGGAAATACGGTAAATGAACTTGACTGGTTTAAAACCAAACTTTACACTGAAGCCACTTACGAGTATACCAATGATAAATTAAAGGCTGGTTTAAGCTTACCGTTAAGCTACAACCACATTGACTACAGCGATACCGCTAACCAATTGCATAATAGCCTGAATAAGCTATTCATAAACCCTTCGTTTAACCTAAAATACGAAACCAGTACCGAAAATTATGTAACGGCAAACTATAGCTTCAGAAACGACCTGGGAAATATTAGCGACGTATACCGGGGTACGATTTTAAAGAACTACCGTTCATTATTTTCAAACGATGCACCAATTACCGAATCCCAAACACATAACATAGGCGCCGGTTTCAACTTTAGAAAGGCCATGCAAATGTTGTTCGCGAATTTAACGGCCAATTATAGCGACACTGAGTTGAACACCATTTCGGCCTTCAACCTGAGCAACAACATTCAGCAGAAAATTGTACTGCCGTTAAATAATCATATCCGTAACTTCTACCTTGCAGCAAACGCCAGCAAATACCTGTTTACCCTAAAAAGCACCGTAAATGCCGGCGTCAGTTATTCGCAAAGCAGATACAGTCAGCTACAGAACAATGCACTTTTACCGTTTAACACGCAAACCATAGCTTACAAAGTTGGGATTGAAGCCAAGCTGAGCGACTTCATTAACTGGTCTTACGTAGCCAATTATGCCATTACCGATAATAAAGCGATACTAGCTAACGGGATAAAAACGAATTTTAAACAATTGAGGCAACAGTCTGCTTTAGCGATTACCACAATTAAAAATCTGTACGTAAACCTATCTGCTGAACACCTTTTCACCAGGCAATCATCACAACCTGATTTGAAATATATTTTTGCGGATGCAAACCTGCGCTACAAATGGTTAAAAATGAAGACGGATATTGAATTTGGGATCACTAACCTCACCAATATTAAAAGGTTTGATGCCATTTACCTTTCGGCCAACTCCTTAACTACGGGGACTTATATTATCCCCGGGCGGGTAGCCATGCTCAAGGCGACGTTTAATTTTTAAGATTTAGTTAGCGGGAAGTACTATAGCGCATGATCTCCCGCTGATTTTAGATGATTAACGCAGATTGTTTGAATAACTTTTCTGATCTGCAAACTCCCTTTGATCTGCGGGAAAATAAGCGTTACGAATGCTTTTTTGCTGCTGCGCTTGATCTCCCGCTGATTTGAGATGATTAACACAGACTGTTGTTGTAAGAACTTTCCTGATCTGCAAAATCCGTTTGATCTGCGGGAAAATAACTGTTACGAATGTTTTTTTGCTGTAGCGCATGGTCTCCCGCTGATTTGAGATGATTAACACAGACTGTTGTGGTAAGAACTTCCTGATCTGTAAACTCCATTTGATCTGCGGGAAAATAACCGTTACGAATGCTTTTTTGCTGCTGCGCATGATCTCCCGCTGATTTGAGATGATTAACACAGAATGTTGTTGTAATAACTTTCCTGATCTGCAAAATCGGTTTGATCTGCGGGAAAATAACTGTTACGAATGCTTTTTTGCTGCTGCGCATGACCTCCCGCTGATTTGAGATGGTTAACACAGAATGTTGTTGTAATAACTTTCCTGATCTGCAAAATCGGTTTGATCTGCGGGAAAATAACTGTTACGAATGCTTTTTTGCTGCAGCACATGATCTCCCGCTGATTTGAGATGATTAACACAGAATGTTGTTGTAAGAACTTTCCTGATCTGCAAAATCCGTTTGATCTGCGGGAAAATAACCGTTACGAATGCTTTTTTGCTGCTCCGCATGATCTCCCGCTGATTTGAGATGATTAACACAGAATGTTGTTGTAAGAACTTTCCTGATCTGCAAAATCCGTTTGATCTGCGGGAAAATAACTGTTACGAATGTTTTTTTGCTGTAGCGCATGGTCTCCCGCTGATTTAAGATGACTAACACAGACTGTTGTTGTAAGAACTTTCCTGATCTGCAAAATCCGTTTGATCTGCGGGAAAATAACTGTTACGAATGTTTTTTTTGCTGTAGCGCATGGTCTCCCGCTGATTTAAGATGACTAACACAGACTGTTGTTGTAAGAACTTTCCTGATCTACAAAATCGGTTTGATCTGCGAGAAAAATACCTGTTACGAATGCTTTTTTGCTGCAGCGCATGATCTCCCGCTGATTTGAGATGGTTAACACAGAATGTTGTTGTAAGAACTTTACTGATCTGCAAATTCCCTTTGATCTGCTAAAAACAACTGTTACGAAGGCTTTTTTGCTACAGCGCATGATCTCCCGCTGGTTAAGATGATTAATGCGGATCGTTGTTTACGAACTGTCTTTATCCGTACAATCCCTTTGATCTGCGAAAAAAAACTCGACTAATACTTCGTATTGATCTGGATAAACTGCCCTTTCTGATCCATTTTCATATCCATAATCATATCGGGATTTAATTGATCAATCGCTTCTTTGCCCACTTTATTTCCGTTCAGGTAATAACCCATACTGGTGACCGAAGATTCTTTTGCACCAGGTTTATCTTTTAATGCTTCGCTGTTCTCTTTGGTATTGACAGTAGATTTCATGATAAAAATGGCTGTAACTTTTTTCCCTTTTGTACCTGCTACATTTCCAAAGCCACTTTTTGCCTGTTCAGCGAGCATAATCTGTTCAATTCTTTCATTAACTGGAACTGAATCTGTAAAGTTGAACTTTTTGACCAAAATCCGTTTGTTTGAGCTACCGTCTGTTTTAAAATGGAATTTAAAATTGTCAACCTTTTTTTGAATCGCGGCCACTACATCTTGCTGTGCGGAATCCAAACCATTACTATTCTGTTTCAGAACAAAGGTAAATCTGTCAGCGGTATCTGTTTTAAGCACCACCCGCGACATAACCTGCCTTTTTTTATTAATTTTTGATTTTATTCCGGCTTCCACAACAGCTTCAGGCTGGTGATGCGGCATCACATTAACTACTGCTTTGGTTAAAGGGGATAAACTTTTCTCTACCGCTTTTTTATCAATGGTAAAGGCAAGTGAAATGCACAGCAAAACCGGCAAAGCAAGCATATAGCGTGTTAAATTTAATTTTGATGACCGTTTGGCGTTCATCATCATGATCCTCTTTTTAAGATCAGACAAGCTGAAATTATTCACAATGGCAACTGAAGCCTGTAAGTTACCTACATCCAGCAAACTATACTGATAAGCTTTTTTATCTATTCCTTTTTTTAGAATGCGGGCATCGGTAATAAACTCAAGATTTTCGCGCACGGCCTTTTTCATCAGCCAAACGCCGGGATTGAACCAGTAAAAAACCACGCAAATTTCGGCCAGAATAATATCAACTGTATGCCATTGCTCCACATGGACTTTCTCGTGGGCCAATATATTGGGAAGATCTTCCTGCTTATGAAGTCCCGGATTGATATAAATGGTTTGCCAGAAACTAAAAGGACTTACCTCATCCGCTAAAATCCTTACCTGATACTGATTTAACTTATCGGGCGAAGAATTTTGATGCATGCGGTACAGCGAAATAAACTGCACCAGTAACCGCAATGCCATAAGCAACAGGCCAACATAAAAGCATATCGTAAGCACCTGCCACAATAGGGGAACGGCATCCTGTTTTACCAGCTGGCTTACCTGTTGGTTCAGCCCCGGAACAAAGGCAGGCACAGATTGATGTCCGGCCAAAAAATCAGTCAGGTTAATAAAAGGATAAGCAGAAGAAAAAATAATCCCAAACAAAAGAAACGTCCTGTTGAGAGAATAGAATGTTAACCTCCGCAACACCAGGTAATAAGTGGCCGAAAACAAAATCAGCACGAGGTTAATTTTAAACAAAATGAGAAAGAAATGTGGCATAGCCTCTACTTTTCAGGGTGTTCAATTAAATTGATGATCTCTTTAAGTTCTTCGGCACTGATCTTTTTATCCTTAGCAAAAAAAGCAACCAGTTCTTTGTACGAACTTTGAAAATAATTATTAACAAAACCGCTCATAAAACGCTTTTTATACTCTATTTCTTTAACCTTTGCACTGTAGCGGTTCGCATTTGCAAACCGTTCGCTTACCAGATATCCTTTACGTTCAAGATTTTTGATAGTCGATGCCAAAGTGGTATATGGTGGTTTAGGTTCGGGCAGCACATCCATAAAATCTTTAATAAAGCCTTTTCCAACCTGCCAAACAGCCAGCATCGCTTCTTCTTCCTGCAATGTTAATTTTTCCATACTTACGAATATATCGTAAATATACGAAAACATCTTAAATAATAAAGACCTTAATCTGCTTAGATCAAGGTCTTTATTTATGATAACGAGTGAATATTGCCTTCTTGGATTTTCGACTCCCGACTCAGGACTTCTGAATCCCGACTAAAGATTACTTAGCGCTTCTTTTTTCGGCCTGTAACAATGTTTGATCTATAACTTTCCGCATTTGTACGGCAGCATCCAACAATTTGGGATTACCATCAAAATCGCCGTAAATCACTACATGTTTTGTTTTTTCCTTGTATTTAAACAAAATATCGTAACGTGGCACTGCCATGGATTTTTCACTTTTCCTACCTATGGTATCCGGAAAATTCCAAAGTCCGATTTCATTAGCTTTACTGTGCATGTAAAGAATATCGTCGTTTTTTAAAAAGATTTTTTTCCTAACTACCGAATCGGCCCCGGTTACATACTGATACTCGCCATTGGCTGAGTTATAGTGATTTTCTAAGGTATCTTTAATGCCCCATTTGTATTCCATTGATACAAAATCCTTTTTCCGGAAGGGTGCATTCTGGATAATCGGTTTATAATAAATGTAACAGTAAATGATCATCGGAACGATAATCGTAATGGCTAAGAATATTTTTTTTCCTCTACTTGACACTTTTTATTGAATTTTGAATGATTGAATTTTGAATTAGCGCATTATTAAATAATTGAAAGCTTAAGAAGACTCTGGACTCCAGACTACCTACTACTCCTTCAACTCCCCTTCCCATTTACTTACTACAGCCGTTGCAATACTGTTCCCCACCACATTGGTTGCCGAACGGCCCATATCCAATAGCGGATCAATACCGATTAACAATGCCAAACCTGCTTCAGGAATATTAAAACTGGCAATGGTACCAGCGATTACAACCAAAGATGCTCTTGGTACGCCTGCAATTCCTTTACTCGTTAACATCAAAATCAACAGCATCGAAATTTGTTGTTCAAAACTTAAATGAATGCCATAAGCCTGGGCTATAAATAACGAAGCAAAGGTCATATACATCATTGATCCATCTAAATTGAATGAATAACCCAAAGGCAGCACGAAGCTTACAATTTTATCCTTGCAGCCGAAACGCTCCAAAAGCATCATTGTTTTGGGATAGGCTGCTTCGCTGCTAGCCGTGCTAAAAGCTAAAAGGGCAGGTTCTTTCATATCGTTTACCAAACGGAAAATCCGTTTTTTCAATATCAGGAAACCCAGAAAAATCAATACTCCCCACAAAATGATTAAACCAAAGTAAAATTCCCCAATAAAAATGGCATAAGTATTCAGCACGCTTAAACCCTGTTTGGCAATAATAGCCGTCATGGCTCCAAATACGGCAAGTGGGGCAAAGTTCATTACATACCCTGTCATCTTCAGGATCACGTGCGCAATGGCATCAAACGCTTTGATTACAATCTGTCCCATATCACCAATAGCTGCTGTAGCCACCCCAAAAAACAAAGAGAATACTACAATTTGTAAAATCTCATTGGTAGCCATTGATTCGGCAATACTTTTCGGAAATACATGCGCTATAAAATCCTTAACACTCATGGCCGCCTTCTGGATCCCGGTATCAACAAGATGATCGGGCAATGATAACTTCATGTGCTTACCAGGTTCAAACAAATTTACCAGGATCATCCCTAACACAAGCGACATTAACGACATGGTTAAAAACCAACCCAATGTTTTACCTCCTATACGGCCAACAGCTTTGATATCGCCCACTTTTGCTACTCCGACAACCAGTGTAGTAAATACTAACGGGGCAACAATCATTTTAATCAGGCGCAGAAAAATATCACTTAACAGGGTAAAAAACTCCAGTTTTTTCTCCCTGATGGTCTCGTTTTCTTTTTTGATCTTAGAGGCAGCCTTTTTATCTGCTTTAAGCTGGGTATAAACCGCGCTCGTGGTATCAGTTGATTTTGCAATATTAACTTCTATGCTTTTAACCCTGGCGTCAGCATTCAGAATGTTCTGGTTGTAAACATTAATAGCATTTACGTTTAAAAAATACCCCAATGCAATTCCTGCAATCAGCGCTATAAAAATAAAAAGCGTGAGTCTGTTTTTCTTCATGAATAAAAAAGTTTGTGGCAACTTAATTCGGTAAAACTACGATATTTACGGCTTGTAACCAATTTTGATATCTGGAGGCTTCAAAAATATATTATTTTGGAATTCCTGTGTAACAAAAAATGTGTATCAACATCTAAAACGCAACGACAGCCCCTAAATGGAACAAAAAGACAAGTTATTCAAGCAGATCTTCGATTCGAATTCCAAAAAAATATTCCATTTATGTTATGGTTATACCGGCGATACCGACGCCGCAAATGATCTTATACAGGAAACTTTTTTAAAGGTCTGGCAAAATCTCGATAAATTCCGCAATAAATCTTTGATTTCAACGTGGATTTATCGTATCGCGGTAAATACCTGTTTAACCTACCTGAGATCGGAAAAGAGACAGGCAAAAGATGAATTAACGGATAACATTATCGAAAATAAAGTAGAAGAATTTTCGGAGAAAAACGAACAGGTAGCTTTGCTTTATAAATGTATTTCTAAACTTGAGGAGAATGACCGTTTAATTATTACCATGGTACTGGATGAACTGCCATATCACGAAATTGCCGATATTTCAGGTATTAGTGAAGGTAATTTAAGGGTAAAAATTCATCGTATTAAACAAAAATTAACAGAATTATATAGCCAGTATGCAAGCGTTTGATCAAATACAGGAGTTGTGGCAAAAACACGAGGTAGAAGTTAAGGTTTCTGCTGACGAAATGTTGCAACAAGCGAAGAAAGAAGTAAATGGATTAAAGCTGAAATCGGCCTTAAATATTGGGGGTATGCTGCTGTCTTTCATCGCCATTGCTGCCCTATGGATATTTTTCCATTTCGAATCGTGGACCACGCACGTAGGTATCAGCATTACCATTATTGCTATTGGTGTGTATACCTTAATCCTTTACCGGGATTATCGTTTAATTGCCAAAAATGATTTCACCGCCCATCCGAATGAATTTTTAAACACCTTAAAAACCTATCAGTTAAACCGTTACAAACTATACAACTCACTTTACTGGTTTTATGCTATAGCCCTTTCTTTGGGTTTAATATTTTATTTTGTAGAAATACTGGCATACTTTAGCACCATACAGAAAGTGGTTGCCATTGGTTTAACAGCATTGTGGATTATTTTCTGCTCAACCATTTTACGCAAAGCTGTAATAAAAAGAGAAAAAGAGCGGATTGCCTTGCTAATCGAAAAATTCGAGCGTATTAGCGGCCAGATTTCTACTCCCGAATAATTTTAGGCACGGTTTTTTCGCAGTAAAATTTGACACACAAATCCTGATGATTTGATTGGCCTGAATGGCAATGAAAAATCAGGCTGTGATACCGTTGAAAAAATTATGGCATTTAAAAAACTGATCATTCCGATATTATTATTGTTATTGCTGCCTTTCTCTTTTGCTTTTAAACAGGATTTTACCCAGCCCGTACAACTGAACTGGGAAACTTATTTTAAAGGCAAAGCTGATGAACGCTCGCCATTTATCGCCTTAACGGCAATGACCTGGGAATATAGTTACAACAGTACTCTATATCGAAACCGTGTAGTGATTAAGCTTAAAAATGAAGTACGGATTGATAAAAACCGTTCATGGGTAAAGTGGGATAAGATTAAAGATCCTGAAGTAAGGGCGAGCTTATTGCACCACGAACAGGGACATGTAAATATTCAATACATTTTGCTTTCTGAAGCTGAAAGGGTGCTAAAAAACCGGAATTATTCCGTTAGCAACTATAAAGCCCAGATAGCCGAACTGGCCAACCAGATCAGCAGTTATTTCGACACCATGCAACGTAATTACGATGAGGAAACCGAACATGGCAGCAACCACAAAATGCAGGCCCGCTGGGACCGGATTATTGAGGATAAAATGGAGGAATCGAGAACGGCTACATTAGCGCTGCAGAAATAATAATTTCGGGATAAATATAATGGCCCCAACGGCTAAAGCTAAACCTGCAGCAACCAAAACCGCAGCAGCGGCCAGGTCTTTTACGATTTTAATTTTAGGATGAAAACCCGGCGAAACCACATCAGCAAGCTTTTCAATGGCAGCATTTAAAATTTCGGCAACAATAACGGCCGAGATAACCCCCAAAACGGAGATCCATTCTAAAGCAGAAAGTTTAAGGTAAAAAGAAAGGCCAATAGCAATAACTGCTGCAAAAAGATGAATTCTCCCATTATGATCATTAACAAAAAAGAGTTTTAAGCCCTGAAAAGCATATTTAAAACTTTTAATGCGATCAATAATGGAAAATTTTTCGTTGTTCATTTTCATATATGGTCAATAATGAAACATCCTTCTACACGCTACCACTGACAGATTCCAATAGACTTGTCGTCCTTCTCGACCGCAGCAACGCGAAGTGGAGAGATCTAACCAGCGAACCTTAAACAAAACCATCGTCCCGACAAGCGTAATTTGAAGAAATCCTATCTTAGAAAAGACTTCTCGACTACGTTGCACTTCGCTCGAAATGACGGATACATCGATACCCTTACTTCACCTCGCTCGTCGAAAAACTGTTCCCGCTTAACCTGTACTGGTAAGTTTTGCTGATGGTTTTAGTACTATCTCCGCTATCCCTTACAGGAAACGAACGAAAAAGGTCGCCATTTTTGATGAAAAATTTATCATCACCTCTATAACCTTTCTTTTGACCGACGTTTAAAGAAGGAAAACTGATTTTATTAAAATCGCCGCCCGCATATTCAAATACATTGAGATCGGAAACTGTTTTTTTACTCAACAGCTGTATATATAATTCCGGATTTCCATCATTATCCAAATCCATATTCCAGGCGTCGGTAATAATACCTTTGCGATCAACAGCTGCCGACCGGTAATGATTATGGATCGAATCAGACATTAAAATCTGGTAACCGCCAATAGAATCGACACCTTTACCCCAACTTAAAATTTCAAAATTTAATCCGGGTTTTACTTCAATATCCTTATAAAAACGAAAAGGATTTTGCACTTTTACGGTTTCAGTTCTGATTTCTTTTGGCTTCTCTTCGCTGCATGCTAAACAAAACAGCATCCCCGTAATGCACAGGAGATGCTGTAATGTATATTTCTGTAATTTCATTTTAGTTTGGGATATTTTGGTTGTCCCAAATTAAGGATTTTAGCCTATCAAAGCAATTTATTTTTATTTCTTCGCCTCTGCTTTAACTTCAGGGGCACCGTTATTTAAAACTGTTTCGGTAGTTACACTTCTTCTACCGTTTGGGGCAATAACAATGGTTTTTAAAACCCTCTTCTCTCCTTTCGGAACCGTGATTTTTACAGGACCGTTGTATAAAAAAGCGTTTTCCGAAGGGCGCGACAGATCAATTGAATAATAAATTTTGCTTCCTAAAACCGGTGGTTTTAAATCAATGGTAAATTCACCTCCCGTTAAAGGTTGATCACTTAGGCCAATTGGAGTTGGTACCCAAAAGTTGATCCCCATTTTATCCAGGCGGGCCAAATGCACCGGTAAACGCTCTTCGCTAAAGTTTTTTAAATCTTTGCGCTCAACCGGCGACCACGCAATTTCTGATAAAGCCAATAGGCGTGGGAAAGCATGATTTTCGGCTTTTGCAGTAGTTTTAATATACTCTGTCCACATATTGGCCTGTACGCCTTTAATATATTTTCGCTGATCGGCAGTAAGCACTTTTGGAATCGGATCATAAGCATATATTTTTTGGTACGGCGCAAAACCACCAATGGTAACCGGCTCATCGGGAGAATTAGATTGTTTGTGATCGATATACAAGCCCATTGAACCCGGTGTCATGATTACATCATGATTTTGTTGTGCCGCAGCAATACCGCCATCTTCACCCCTCCAGCTCATTACTGTAGCATTTGGTGCCAAACCACCTTCTAAAATCTCATCCCAGCCAATAATAGAACGGCCTCTGCCATTTACATGTTTCTCTATCGTCTGAATAAAATAGCTTTGTAATTCATGCTCGTCCTTCAAGCCTTTTTCTTTCATCAAAGCCTGGCAAAACGGCGATTCTTTCCAATAGGTTTTTGGCGCTTCATCGCCACCGATATGGATATATTTTGAAGGAAAAATATCGATTACTTCATCAAGGATATTATTCAGCATGGTAAAAGTATTGGCCGATGGGACGAAAATATCATCAAAAACACCCCAGGTTTGCTGTACCTGTTTGCCTTTTCGACTACCTGCCCAAGGCGTTTTATCGCTGATAAAAGTATCGCGATCAGGGAAACAGCTCAATTCCGGGTATGAAGCAATAGCGGCAGATGCGTGACCGGGCAATTCAATTTCTGGGATTACGGTGATGTATTTAGCAGCAGCGTATTTAACAATTTCTTTGGCTTCTTCCTGTGTGTAGAAACCTTTCACCGGCGTCAGGTAATTTCCATTACCCGGATAATTGCCTATTATGGTACCATTACGCGATGAACCGATTTCGGTGAGTTTAGGGTATTTTTTTATTTCCAATCTCCAGCCCTGATCATCAGTTAAATGCCAGTGAAAAGTATTGATTTTATAATAAGCCAGCTGATCAATATATTTTTTGATAAAAGAAACCGGAAAAAAATGACGACTTACGTCGAGCATTGTTCCACGATAGGCAAAACGTGGATAGTCATTGATACTAACCGCAGGAATGGTAATTTTATCGGCAGCTTTATCTGGCATCATCTGCATAGCCGATTGAACGGCATAAAACAACCCTGCACCTTTTCCGGTTAAAACAATCTGTTTCGGGGTAACTTTAATGGTATACCCTTCAGTTGGCAATTGATCCGCACCTAAAGAAGTTAAAATAATGGCCTTTTGGTTAGGTTGGGTAATTTTAGTTTCGCGCAGGGCGAAGCCTGCCTTGTTCACCACAAAAGCATTTAATAAATCAGCCATCTTTGCGCCATCAATGCTTTGATTGACTAAAACCGTGGTTTTATCCAATTCAAAACTTCCGCTTGCCCTCGTAATGGCTACCGGTGCAGGTATGATGCCCATATTAGGATCACGCTGCGCAAATGCACCAGTACTGATTAATACTCCAATAAAAACCGATAATGCTTTGTTCATTTTTTGTATTGATTTATAGCTTAAACTAATTATTTGAACCAAGATAGAGATTATGGAGAAATTACAAATCCCACATTCTTGTTACAATGCTGATCAACCGTTTGACTGCACTGCAAAAGAACATAAATTCTTAGCATGAAGAAGTTGTGATATGGATTTCAAGAGAGCCGGGAACCTGGGTTGCTTAGCAAAGCTAAATTTCTGTGGTGATGTTGCCAAGGGACAGATCTCTTCATTTCAATGAATTTTCGTAGATAATGACTACTTTTTTATCAAACGTAGGAGAACTAATTAAAAATCTCGCTATTAAACATGAATAGCAGCAGGAACCTTAGTACTTAAACCTGATCCGATCGCTATCGGATGTAATGGAAAGCACGCAAACGAGCTACGAGTGCGGACTTGTAATGAAAAGCAGGACGAACTTTAAAAAGCACTACGGAAATTGCTTTCCAAAAAAGATAACTCTACCGATAGATCTCTCCATTTCACTGCGTTTCAGTCTAGATGACGATTCTATCTTAGATTTAGGTAATATGGCTAGCTGAACTATTTTGAGGCAGCCATTATAAAAAAGAGAAACCATTGCTGATTTCTCTTTATTAAAATATTTTGAAATTACGCTTAAGCTTCTACGGGATGCTCTTTAGCAGCCAAATACCTTTCGGCATCAAGTGCAGCCATACAACCAGAACCTGCAGCGGTTACTGCTTGTCTGTAATACATGTCCTGCACATCACCACAAGCAAAAACACCTTCGATATTGGTTAAAGTAGAGCCCGGTTTAGTGGTTAAATAACCCGTCTCATCCATATCAAGTTGTCCTTTAAAAATATCTGTGTTCGGTTTATGGCCAATAGCCACAAAGAAACCTTCAACAGCAATATCAGATTCAACACCTGTTTTGTTATTGATTACTTTTACTGCTGTTACATTTTTACCGTTACCCAAAATTTCCTGCGTTTCGGTATTGTAGTGTACAATAATGTTAGGAATAGCTAACACGCGGCTAACCATTGCTTTTGATGCCCTGAATTCATCGCGGCGAACCAGCAAATGCACTGTTTTACAAAGTTTGGCTAAGTAAGTTGCTTCTTCTGCAGCGGTATCACCGGCACCTACAATGGCTACATCCTGACCTTTAAAGAAGAAACCATCGCAAACGGCACAGGCAGAAACACCAAAACCGTTGTATTGTTGCTCGCTCGGTAAACCCAACCATTTTGCGGTAGCACCTGTTGCAATAATTACAGTATCAGCAGTAATGGTTTTAATTTCGTCAACTACCACTTTATGAGGGGTTGAAGAGAAATCTACCGAGCTTACATAACCGAAACGGATATCGGTTCCAAAACGTTCAGCTTGCTTACGGAAATCTTCCATCATTTCAGGCCCCATAATTCCTTGCGGGTAGCCAGGGAAATTTTCTACATCTGTAGTTTGCGTAAGCTGTCCGCCAGCTTGCATACCAGTATACATAATTGGTTTTAAATCAGCTCTGGCAGCATAAATTGCAGCAGTATAACCTGCAGGACCTGAACCTATAATTAAACACTGAACGTGTTCGTTTTCTTGTGACATTATATAATATGTTTGAAATTCATTAATCGTAGCGCAAATTTAATGCTTTAAATAATTGTTAACAAGCGCACATTGTCAACATAGTTTACTTATTAACAAGCTAAAGCGGTAAGCGCTTAGCGTTTGGCGAAAAGCGATTAGCATTTTCTTCGGTGTAAGAAGATTTTGCCTGGAACTCTGGCTACTTAATCTGCCAGGTGGTAACACCCGGCAGCACCTATATCATCTTCAAAGAAGTTATCGCATTTTAAGTCTGAATTACCCCGACACTAAATTTTTTGATAATTGGTGATTGATTGGCTGCCTCAATGCCCATCGAAATGACCTTTCTGGTTTCAAGTGGATCGATAATGCCGTCAACCCAAAGTCGCGAAGCAGCATAGTAAGGCGTAGTCTGGCTATCATATTTATCGGTTATCTCTTTCAACAGCTCAGCTTGTTTTTCTGGCGTAATCAATTCGCCTTTAGCTTTTAAAGATGCTTCCTGAATTTGCAAAAGGGTTTTAGCGGCCTGTGAGCCTCCCATTACGGCAATTTTTGCGGTAGGCCATGCGTAAATTAAGCGCGGATCATAGGCTTTACCGCACATGGCATAGTTACCGGCACCATAAGAATTGCCCAACACGATTGTAAATTTAGGCACTACCGAATTGGCAACGGCATTAACCATTTTGGCCCCGTCTTTAATAATACCGCCATGTTCAGAGCGACTGCCTACCATAAAACCAGTCACATCCTGCAGAAAAACCAAAGGGATTTTTTTCTGGTTACAATTCATGATAAAACGGCTTGCCTTGTCGGCACTATCCGAATAGATTACCCCGCCGAACTGCATCTCCCCTTTTTTCGATTTAACCACTTTACGCTGATTGGCCACAATACCTACGGCCCAGCCTTCAATACGGCCTAAACCACAAACAATACTTTGTCCGTAGCCTTTTTTATATTCTTCGAATTCGGATCCATCAACCAAGCGGTTAATAATATCCATCATTTCGTAAGGTTTATCTCGGTTTTCGGGGAAAATGCCGTACAATTCCTCTTCTTTTTCTTTTGGTTTAACTGGGGTAATACGATCGAAACCAGCAATTTGAGGAGTACCCAGCATACTCATGATGTTTTTAATGCTATCTAAACAGGCCTGATCATTAGGATGTTTATAATCGGTAACACCTGAAATTTCGCAGTGTGTAGTTGCGCCGCCTAACGTTTCATTATCTACTTCCTCGCCTATGGCCGATTTAACGAGATAAGATCCCGCTAAAAATACCGAGCCAGTTTTATCTACAATCATGGCTTCATCGCTCATAATGGGTAAATAGGCACCTCCTGCAACACAAGCTCCCATAATGGCCGAAATCTGTACAATACCTTCTGAAGACATGATGGCATTGTTGCGGAACATCCTGCCGAAATGCTCTTTATCGGGAAAAATTTCATCTTGCATGGGCAGGTAAACACCAGCACTGTCAACCAAATAAATTACCGGCAAGCGGTTTTCCATCGCAATTTCTTGTGCACGAAGGTTCTTCTTGGCTGTCATCGGGAACCAGGCACCTGCTTTTACGGTCGCATCATTAGCCACAATCATACATTGCCGGCCACTCACATAACCAATGCCACAAACCACGCCAGCCGAAGGGCATCCCCCCTGCTCGGCGTACATGCCATCAGCAGTAAAGGCTCCGACTTCTAAAAAATCAGAATCTTTATCAATCAAATAGGCAATCCGCTCACGCGCCAGCAGCTTACCCTTTTCTTTTTGTTTTGCAGCATTTTTTTCGCCACCGCCCTGGTATACTTTTTTAAGTCTGGTTTTCAGTTCGTACACCAACTGCTTATTTACATCCTCATTTTTATTGAATTCGATATTCATGGAGGCAATTTAAATTTAATTTTAGAAAAATGGTATTGACCAAAATGGTTTCTGGTCTAGCACCTGGTTTAACTACAAAGGACGCCATTTTTTTAACTGCAAAGAATAAGTGAAGTGTTTTAAACACAGAGATCAAAGAGAAAAAGTACAGAGGAAACAGAGTTGAGTTTAGCATCTTAGTATTTTCTGTGCTTTGATCGCTTTTTAACCGCAAAATACACTAGTGTTTTAACACAGAGATCACAAAGAAAAAGCACAGAGGTCACAAAGTTGAGTTTAGCATCTCCGTGTTTTCCGTACTTCCGTGGCTTTTTTAACCGCAAAGTGCGTTAAGTGTTTTAACACAGAGAGCACAAAGAGCAAAAGGGTATATATGTATATTTTGAAACGCTAAGTTTTAATCACAGAGATTACTGGAAAAGGCCCTAAGAATAAAAAAGCTATTATGGCTCGGACCACTTTGTGTAAAACTCCGTGTGCTCTGTGGTAAATTGTCTTGTTTATTCTTGATAAACCACACCATTAATCTTGATTTTCTGGTATTGTTCGGCCCAGCCTTTACCTTTTATATATTTTACCTGTGTGGGGTGGCCTTTTAAATTCGGATGATAAATCGGATCAAACGAGAAAGTGATTTCTTGATCTGATTTTTGAACTACCGTTACTTCATTATCGTTTTCATCTTTTTCGCCCGTAGTGAAAAATTTGTCGCCTTTCTTTGCAGAAAAATCTGCTCTGGTGTATGTTTTAAACGGACTATCGGGATAGCCCTCGATCAATCTGTTATGCTCATCTATCCTTAAGTAGACGGTGCTGACTGCATCGCCTCCTACCAAAGAATAGAACTTATAAAAAAGCTTATTATTAATCCGAACGCTATCCTGAATTTCGGTATAGGATTGCGCATTCATGTACCATAAATTACCAATCTGCATCGGCAAATAGGAATCAGCTGCCAATTGCTGCTCTTTATTGGTTTGACAGGACAGGATAATCAGGCTAATAAAAATGTAGCCCAGGGATTTATTGCTTTGGATCATAAGCGAATCTGTTTCTTATTTAACCATTAAATATAAACAATACGCTCCGCAATCAATAATTAGCTTATAAAATGATACAAGAAAACGACCTCTCCGCTAAATGCAGGTTTTTTCTGGTCTTCAATTTCCATTTCGATAGCCATATTAACTTTGGTTACACCACGGAGATTGATAATTGAAGCCAGTTTAGCTTTTAATCTTACCTTACTGTTTACGGTTACGGCCTGTGCAAATCTTAAACTTTCTATCCCATAATTGATCTCCATTTTTAAGTTCTGGATATCAACAATTTCTTTCCAGAGATACGGGATTAACGAAAGCGTTAAATAACCGTGCGCTATAGTTGCCTTAAAAGGGCCTTCATTTTGTGCTCGTTCCTCATCAACATGAATCCACTGATGATCTAATGTGGCATCGGCAAATTTGTTAATCTGATCTTGCGTAATGGTATGCCACGAAGAAACTCCTAATTCTTTGCCCAGGTATTGTTCAAATTCTGCGTGCGAGGTGATAATTTGCATTTGGTATGTATGTTTGGCGCCAGGCGTTTTGCGTATGGCGGATTGATAATTTCTTAGTCTTACTTGATACTTTCTACTCGATACTTCTCCTAACTCAAATTTCTTTCTCTGAACCAGACCTCATCTGGAATAGCTGAAAAATCATCCATTTTATTAATTAAAGTTTCGGCGTCGGCTTCATTAAATACTAAATCCCGATTGGCTGGCTTCAGAAATTTACTTTTCACCATCATATCCATTTGGGCAAACAAGGGATCGTAAAAACCATCCACATTCAATACACCGATCGGTTTATGGTGCAGACCGAGCTGTAACCAGGTTAATACTTCAAAAAATTCCTCCAATGTACCAAATCCGCCAGGTAATATTATAAAACCATCGCTAAAATCAGCCATTTTCTGTTTTCGCTGGTGCATATTTTCGGTCACCAGCATTTCTGTCAAACCCTGGTGTCCAACTTCCTTATCCATTAAAAATTGAGGAATTACCCCTGTAACCAGGCCGCCCAATTCCAGTACATCATTGGCTATTAGTCCCATTACACCAACACTTCCTCCTCCATAAACCAATCTGATCTGTTGTTTTACCAGTGTTTCTGCCAACTGCTTTATTGCATCACGCAAAGTTGCATCCCCATTAAAGTTTGAGCCGCAGTACACACAAACGGAATTAAGCTTATTCATTCATTAAAAAATTTACCGAAGTTAAGATTTTATATGCTTTCCATAAATTTTTATTCTGCACAAACTTTTAGCAGCATGTAAAATATTAAGTCGCTATCAGATTTTTTTTGCCTAAAGACCAGCGGTTTTGCTACATAAAGCTGATTGAAGAGAAAACCCACGCGGCGAAAACTTAAAAAAGAAACAAGACCGACTTTAACATGACATACTGCAATCGCGTTTCAAACCACATTGAGCACTTAAATAGTTAAGCAGTTATTTATTCATCGAGTAAGAAGCAGGGAATTAGTTTCCCTGCTGTCTCCTCACACCACCGTACGTACCGTTCGGTATACGGCGGTTTGTTAGAATAACTTCGTTTGGTGCGTCGTTTTCCAATAGTAATAGTTAG